>JAIEOG010000212.1 GCA_019750655.1 bacterium | reverse complement strand
CGGCGCCATCCTGCAGTTTCTTCTTTTCCGAATCTAGAAAAGACTGTGGATTGATATACCGATCCATGTAGTCATGCTGCGTCGGCAGCTTCCGGACCGATGGGCCTTCCGATTCCCACTCATCCTCGTTTCCCAAGCCGGTGGGCGGCCGCTCTGTCTTCGTGGGAACAAACTGTGAGTAGGCATCGATGAGGTTATCCATCGAATGGCAGACGTCTATGAAGTCTTCCACTACTTCCACACCAAAGCGATCCGCGTACTCGCGGATACGGGTGGCGTGGTTGGCCATCTGATCGAGCATTTTGCGGTTCGTTTTAGAGAACCACATGTTGTTCTTAAAAAAATCGCAGTGGCCGTAAACGTGGGCCATGACTAGCTTTTGATCGACGATCTCGTTGCCCATCTGCAGATACGCGTAGCAGGGGTCGGTGTTGATCACGAGTTCGTAAATCTTTTGCAGGCCGTAGGTGTAGGACTTTTGGAGATAGTCGTACTCCATCCCGAAACGCCAGTGAGGGTAGCGCGTGGGAAAGCCGCCGAGCGCCGCTATCTCGTTAATCTCGTCGTAGTCGACGAGTTCGAAGATGATATCGAAGGTTTCCAAGCCATACTTCTTGGCCAGGCCCTTGATATGCTCATGTGCATCGAGAAGCTCTTTGGGTAGAACGCGGCTCAAGCTACTTCCCCTTTCCTAGGAATTCTTTGAGGGAGCGGTAGATAGCTTCTTTGCTCTCGATCTTGGAGGTCACCAGACGCTCTTCGTCTTTGAAGTTCTCCCCCAGATCTTTAATAAACTGGCCGCTGCCGTAACGGCTTTCGACCTGGCCGTAGCAGAACTGGTTGCAGCGAGGCAAAAGCTCTTGCTTCAGCAAGTCGACGCAAATCTTAGTGTCTTCCCCTGACCAGTTGTCACCGTCAGAAAAGTGCAGCGCATAGATATTCCACTCGGAAGCTGGGTATTCTTTCTCGAGGATCTCCAAGCAGAGCTTATAAGCCGAGGAGATGAGCGTCCCGCCACTTTCGCGCGTGTGGTAAAAGGTCTCTTGGTCGACTTCCCGCGCGGCTGCATCGTGGATAATGTAGCGAATCGCGAGATCGTTGTACTGCGAACGCAGCCATGTATCGATCCAGAACGACTCCGTCCGCACGATTTCCTTCTGTTCGTCGCCCATACTGCCCGAAACGTCCATCATGTAGATGATGACGGCGTTGTTCTCAGGCTTGGTAACGTTCTTCCAGGTACGGTAACGGAAATCGCTCTTGATGGGCACAATCACGGGATCTTCGGGATTGTACATGCCGGTAATGATCTGCCGGCGCAAAGCCTGTTTGTAGGTGCGCTTAGTATGGCGCAGGCTGTTCGGGCCGACGTTATTGATGCCCGAGTACTTGTGGCGTTGCGTGCTGATCGCACCACTGCCTTTGGGCTGGATACGCGGGAGCTCCAGCTCTTCGCCGAGCATATCGGCGAGTTCCTGGAGCGTGACGTCCACGTCTAGGGAGTGCTGCCCCTCAGTATTGCCGGCTTGGGGTTGATCGCCCTCGCCTTGGCCCATGGGAGTGCCCGGGCCGCCTTCCCCCTGACCGACGCCGCCACCTTGTTTTTGGCCAAATTGAAAGCGTGGAAGATCGATCTGGTTAATGGGAATGCTGACGTAGTCTTTTCCCTGCCGGCCGATCAGCTCCCCCTGAGTAATGTACTTCTTCAGGTTCTGCTTGATCTTGCCTTTGACAATCTGCTTAAAGCGCAAGTGATCGCGCTTGATTCCAGCATTCATGCCAGGCCTTCCCTAAGTGGAAACTGTTATTTTCGCTTTACGTCGCCGCGAGCAAAGATCGAGGCCACGTAGTTCAAGACATCGGTCGCGCTAACTTCGTCGTAACCGTAGTACTTGATCAGGCGGGCCTTCACGACGTCGATCTTCTCTTGAGTCGCTTGGTCGACCACGCTGGACACAAGGCTTGTGAGCTTGATGGTGTCCTTCTGATCTTCGAAGAGTTTGAGCTCCAAAGCTTTGTGCAGGCGCTCGTTCGTCTTGTAGTCGAACTGGCGACCTTCCAAAGCCAAGGCACCGATGTAGTTCATCACTTCCCGGCGGAAATCGTCTTTGCGGCTTTCCGGGATGTCGATCTTTTCTTCGATCGACCGCATCAGGCGCTCATCCGGTTCCTCATCTTGGCCGGTAAACTTGTTCTTAACGCGCTCACGCTGCGTGAAGGCCTTAACGTTGTCGATGTAGTTCGCACAGAGGCGAGCCATCGCTTCTTCGTCAGCCGAAATCGCACGCTGCACTTCGCTTTTCACGATGTCTTCGTACTCTTGCTTCACAACCTGCAAGAGATCGCGGTAATGCTTCCGGCGCTCTTCCGAGGAAATCAGCGAGTGGTGGCGCAAACCGCCTTCGAGTTCGTTAAGAACCATGAAGGGGTTTAAGCAAGCCACGCTGCCTTCTTTGGAGTTCACTAAAGCGTTGGAGATCTTGTCCTGGATGTAACGAGGTGAGATCCCTTCCATCCCTTCGCGGGTGGTTTCTTTACGCAGTTCACGGACGTTGTCTTCCGTGAAACCCGGCAAGGTTTTGCCGTTATAAAGCTTCAGCTTCTGCAGCAAAGTGAGGTTCGCCTTCTTTGGCGGCTCCAAACGCGTGAGAACGGCCCACATCGAAGCCATTTCAATCGTGTGCGGCGCGATGCTCGCTTTGATTTTGCGCGGGTTGAAGTCCTTGCGGTAGATCTTCACTTCTTCATTGAGCTTGGTGATGTACGGCACATCGATCTTCACCGTACGATCGCGGAGCGCTTCCATGAACTCGTTGTTCTGGAGTTTGCGGTATTCCGGTTCGTTGGTGTGGCCGATGATGACTTCGTCGATATCCGTTTGGGGGAACTTCTTGGGCTTCACTTTGTGCTCTTGCGAGGCACCCAGCAAGTCGTACAAGAACGCGACATCGAGCTTCAAGACTTCGATGAATTCCACGACACCGCGGTTCGCGATATTGAATTCGCCATCGAAGTTGAATGCGCGCGGATCGGAATCCGAACCATACTCGGCGATCTTGCGGTAGTTGATATCGCCCGTGAGCTCCGTCGAATCCTGGTTCTTTTCGTCTTTGGGCTGGAACGTCCCGATACCCACACGGCCTTTTTCCGACAGTAGGAGGCGCGTCACTTTCACGTGATCAATGACTTTCGTCCAATCACCTGAGTAGTGGTTCATCAAAGCATCAAAGATAAACTGGGTCGGAGGGCAAAGGTCGCCTTCAATGGCAACTCGGTGCCCTTCTTTGCGGCCGCGGTTGATCTCTTCCACGAACTTCTTACGGTAATCGTAGGGAATGAGCTTCAACGGCTCTTCGTGCATCGGGCTTACAAACTCTTTCGCACCGCCTAAGATCTTTTTCGCGAGATCGGCGTCGTCGATGCTCCATTTGAAAGTATACAGCGCGCCTTCTTCCGTGTGCGAGTACCACTCCACACCCTTTTTAATCAGGCGAGCGATGGTGCTCTTGGAGCTTCCCACCGGGCCGTGCAAAAGGATAACGCGCTTTTCCGGGCCGTAACCTTGGGCCGCGGCTTTGAGCACATTGACGAGCTTCATCAAAGAAACATCGAGTCCGAAGACGGCGTCTTTCCCGTTATCGATGGGATCTTTGAAAAAATTGTAGGAAACGATTTTCTTTTTGAACTCTACGTATTCTTCCATCCCGAAACTCTGGATGAGATCGTAGAGTCTTTGGAAAGCGTTGCGGGTGACTTCGGGATTCTCCCGAACCACATCCAGGTATTCCTGGAAAGTTCCCGTCCAATGGAACTTACGGTGCTTCTCGAGGTCTTGCATTCCGCCGATAAAACTTTTGATGTCCATGGAACTCGACATGGAGTCTCCTTTTTCGTTAGACCTCGGAACAGAAGGGAACTACAGCTAAATTTTCTCGCTGATTGAACTTTTAGTCAATCTCTCAAGGGGAGATGCGGCGCGCCCAATGCGCTGCTTCTCGGACAATTTCCTGCTCGTCGAGCGTGAGCAGTGTGCGGTTTTCCATGAGCACCTGGCCATTCACCACAGAGTGCTTCACATCACGGGCCCCTGCGCCATATACGATATGGGAGTAAGGATTGTAGATTGGAACGGCGTGGGGCGCCGTCACATCAATGGCAATGATGTCGGCCTGCTTGCCCACTTCGAGCACGCCCGTCTCCTCCAAACCCAGTGCCAGTGCGCCCTCTCGGGTTAACATCGAGAAAACATCTTGAGCTTTTAACGCGCCGGCCCCGTACTTGAATGCCTGCATCTTGGCAGCAACATCGGCTTCGCCAAAGAGATCGAGGTTGTTGTTACTCGCCGTGCTATCGGTGCCCAACGCAACGCGTGCACCCGCGCGGCGCAGCTCCACCACAGGGGCAATTTCGGTCGCGAGTTTGAAATTCGATTCGGGGTTGTGCGAAATCCCCACGCGGTGCTTCCCGAGGATCTGGATATCTTCTGGGGTTAGGCAGACTGCGTGAGCCGCCGTCACGGGTTGTTCCCAAAGGCCCAGCTCTTCAAAGAAAGCGACGGGGGTCTTTCCATACTTCTTCTGGCAGTCCTGTACTTCCCAGCGCGTTTCGCAGAGATGGAAATGGATACGCGTTTGCGTTTTCGCGCTGTACTCAATGAGAGCTTTCCAGTTTTCACGAGAAACGCTGTAAATCGCGTGCGGCGCCACCGAAGCCGTCACGAGCGGAAAGTCCCCTACGGATTCGCGGAAACGATCAAAGGAGCCCGTCAGATCCTTCCCCGTACCATCGATATCGCTCTCTTCGGTCAAGCTCTGGCCAGCAACCATGCGCATGCCGGCTTCATTGGCAGCTTGGGCCGCCCGCTCTTCGAAGTAGTACATGTCATTGAAGGTCGTAATGCCGCCGCGGATCATTTCCGCGCAAGCGAGTAGCGTGCCCCAATAAACAAAATCTGGAGAGCCCCACTTCTGCTCCGTGGGGAAAATAACTTCGCGTAGCCAAGTATCTAAAGGCAAGTCATCGGCAAGCCCCCGTAAGAGACTCATGCCGGTGTGCGTGTGGCCATTCACGAAGCCCGGCGTGACCAGGCAACCCGTGGTGTCGATTTTGCGCGCGCCCGGAGCGGGCGTCACTTCTGAGCGCTTACCGATGGAGACGATTTTTCCGTCTGCGATTCCAATCGCAGCATCTTCCAATCGCCCATTAGGTGCCCCTGGCACCAGCGCTGTCCCACCCCAAATCCAAAGCTTGGCTTCTGGCACTTGGCCCCCTTTATCTATCGCCGTAACTCCTCACCCGAAAAGCGGTGGGGCAATAGGCCATTGAACTCCATCTCCTGGAACTGCGTCAAAGTCGGATTCACCGCTAAAACGCGCGGCGCACCAAACTCCTGGAGAACTTGCAGACAGCTGCCGCACGGGAAGCAAGGCGCGTCCGCGGACGTGACCACAGCTACCCGGCGCAGCGCTCGCCCGCCCTCGGAAACCATTTTTACAACCGCTACACGCTCGGCGCAGAGGCCTTCCGAGTAGTTGGAGTTTTCGACGTTGCAACCCGTGTAGATGCGCCCCCGCTCGTCTTCCAGAGCGCAGCCTACGCAGAACTTAGAATAAGGCGCGTACGCTTGCCCGCGCGCGGCCAGCGCGGCATCGACTAAAGCCTGCCACTCAGTAGGAACACTCATCCCAACCCCCCTTTTTCAATCACCCCGCCCAGAAGCGCACTCAGAGAGCTGTGCGCTCTTTTAGCGTTCTGCAAAACTTCTTCGTGCGTCAGCGTTTCTTCCGCAAGGCCCGCTGCGAGATTCGTAATACACGACACTCCCGCCACTCGACGGCCCATGTGCCGAAGCGCAATCGTTTCCGGCACCGATGACATTCCGACCGCGTCGCCCCCGAGCTGGCGGTACATCCGCACTTCCGTGGGTGTTTCATAAGCCGGACCGTGAAGCCCAACGTAAACGCCCTCGGACAGATCGATCTTCTGCGCGGCTGCTACCTCGCGGAACAACGCACGCAATTTCGGATCGTAGGCGTTGGACATATCGGGAAAGCGCGGTCCCAAAGCTTCGAGATTGGGCCCCATCAGCGGGCTTGTGCCCATCAAATTGATATGGTCCTGAATAAGCATCAGCGACATCGGTTTGGTATGCGGGCTCAATCCACCAGCCGCATTGGTGAGCAGAAAAGTCTGCGCTCCAGCAAGCGCCATCGCGCGTTGCGGAAAAACTACTTCGGGCATCGGCAAGCCCTCGTAATAGTGCAAGCGCCCACGGCTTACTGCCACTCGGTTTTTTCCCAAGCGACCAATAGAAAGTTTTCCCGAGTGCCCCTGCACACTCGCTGCATGCATATGCGGGATGTCTTGAAACGAAATCTCCGTTTCCACATCGAGTTCATTGAGCACGCCACTCATGCCACTGCCCAACACAACGACGACCGGCGGGAACGTGCCCGCCTTGGAAATCAGGAACTTCTTCGCTTCGTTTAATTTATCCATCATATAAAACCTCTTCGACCCAACGGGTGGCGGGGACTTGCTCGCTCTGCACACGGCAAATAGCCCGCGCGGCGTTCTGGAAATCGGAAGTCATCGGTCTCGGAGTGAGCACTTCGAACAACACGTCTCCTGCTTCCACTTTATCGCCCACCTTTGCGTGCACCCACGCGCCCACTCGAGGATCGATGACCGATTCCTTCGATTGGCGCCCTCCCCCCAGATCGCGAATGAGTTTCCCCATACCGCGAGCGCTTACTTGATTTAGAACGCCCGACTGCTCGGCGCAAACAGGAAAACGGACAAGACTCTGTTGTTCTAGGCGTCTTTGCTCGAAAGCCCCCCAGTCGCCGCCCTGCGCTTCGAAAAGCTGCCGGAAGACTTGCAGGGGTTCCTGCGTAGCGAGCGCGGCTTCACACGCGGCCAAGGCCTCGGCCGTGTCCAAAGGCTTGGGGGCCGCCAGCCGCAGCATCTCGGCAGCCAATGCCAGAGTCAGCTGGTGCAAGCCCGCCTCCCGGCGGGTGCCGGCGAGGTAATCCGTGCACTCTTCGACTTCCACGAGATTTCCGACGGCATAACCCAGCGGCTCGTCCATCGACGAAAGGACTGCGCTCGCGCGCACGCCTTCTCGCCAGGCGGTATCCAGCAAAGCCTGCGCGAGTTTGCGCGCCTGATCGGCATCCGGCATGAATGCGCCATCGCCGAATTTCACGTCGAGAACTAGGCCATCTAGATTCTCTGCGAATTTCTTACTCAAAATGCTCGAGACAATCAGGGGCAAGCACTCGACCGTACCCGTGACGTCTCTCAAGGCGTAGATCAACCGATCGGCAGGCGCGAGATCCGCCGTTTGCCCCATCATGAAAAAACCTTGGCGCTCCAAAAGCTCCAAGGCCTTTGGAATTTCGAGACCGCTTCGGAACCCCGGAACAGATTCCAGTTTGTCTAAAGTTCCACCGCTGAAATCGAGCCCGCGGCCAGAGACCATTGGGATGTAAACCCGCCCCTCGCCCCAGAGCTTTTGCGCGGCGACTTTCACAATCGGAACAAGGAGCAAGGACGTCTTGTCGCCTACTCCACCGGTGCTGTGTTTATCGACCCAATAACCATGCCGCGGTTCGCGCGGCAGCGTGATGCCCGATTTCCACATCAAGCGCGCCCACGTCTGCGTTTCCTCCGCCGTCATGCCACGGAAAAAAACCGCCATCAGCCAAGCACTCATCTGGTAGTCGGGCACGCGGCCATCGACGTACCCTTCCATGAGCGCGCGCAGCTGTTTTTCGGAAAGAGTTCCCCCTTGCCGCTTATGGCGGATGGTGTCGGTGATACTCATTTCCATCATGGTGAGCGCTGCTCAATAAAACTCTGGCCGGCGTCGGGGAGCACCCGAGGATCCATCTTGAAGGCACTCAGGACAGAGGCGGCGACATCGCTAAACCCGGAGCGAACACCCAAGTCACCCCCGCCAAGCTTCGGGCCGTAAGCAATCAACGGCACGTACTCGCGAGTGTGATCGGAACCGCGGAAGGTCGGGTCACAGCCATGGTCCGACGTCAGCAAAATCAAATCGTCTTCGGCGAGTTCCGCCAAAAGCTTGGGGTAAAATGCGTCGAGCTCCGCCAAGGCGCCTGCATAACCGCGTGGGTCGCGCCGGTGGCCATAGAGCATGTCGAAATCGACGAGGTTTGTGAAAATGAAGGCGTCTTTCCCGCGGGAGTTTTTCAAAAACTCCAAAGTGGCCTTCAAGCTATCGCGGTTATTGCCCGTGTGTTCTTTTCGGGTGAGCGATCGGTGGTTGAAGATATCGTCGATTTTACCGACAGAGACAACTTCTACGCCGCCTTCGTAAAGCACATCGAGGCAGTGGCGCCCTGGGTCGATGGAATAATCACGCCGGCGCTCAGTGCGTTTGAATCCCGAAACGGCATCGCCCACAAATGGCCGCGCGATGACGCGTCCGATGCGGCTATCCAACGTGAGGCGACGAGCGATCTCACAAATCTTGTAAAGACGCTCTAAACCAAAATGCGTTTCATGCGCCGCAATCTGAAAAACAGAGTCTCCCGACGTGTAGAGAATGGGCTTACCAGTTGCGAGGTGCTCTGCCCCCAGATCGTCGATAATCTGCGTGCCACTCGCAGCGTAGTTCCCAAGAACACCCGGAATTTCTGCGAGCCTCACAAAAGCGTCGACCAGCTCCTTAGGGAATCCCGAGGGAAACGTAGTAAAGGGTTCGCGAGTCACCAAACCAGCGAGCTCCCAATGGCCCGTCGTCGTGTCTTTGCCGGCGCTGCGTTCTTGCAGCTTCCCCACGCGTGCCGCAGGCGCCGCAACTGGGGCCATTCCGGGCACATCGCTCAAACAACCCATGCCGAGTTTCTCGAGTGTAGGTAGACGCAGGCCGCCTACAGCGCGCGCGGTATTGGCGAGTGTGTTCGCACCTAGATCTCCGTAATCCACGGCATCTGGCGAAGCCCCGACTCCAAAACCATCTGCAACTAGGCAAACAACCCGGCGGCCCATTAGTACCCCGCTCCCCCGGCTTTTGCGCCTTGGACGATCGCGGTGCTCGCGGAGGTGCCTAGACGCCGGGCACCCGCTTCCACCATTTCACGAGCCGTTTCAAAACTCCGAATCCCCCCACTCGCCTTCACCTGCGCGCGGCCGCCCACGGTTTGCGCCATCAGGCGCACATCGGCCGCCGTCGCGCCGGACTTCGAAAAGCCCGTCGACGTTTTGACCCACGCCGCCCCGGCTTCCACGGAAAGCTGGCAC
>JAIEOG010000338.1 GCA_019750655.1 bacterium | reverse complement strand
TGACCCACTCTGGGTAAACATCTTCCGCTTTCTCAGCGCAGCCATCATGGGCGCCCTCATCGTACTCGCTGTGCCCTCGTTGCGCCGCAGTTTCCGTTGGGCGGACTGGCGCCGCGCCCTCTCCCCGGGCCTATGGCTGGGACTCACGCTCGTCTTGCAAACGGTCGGCTTGCTTTACACGAGCGTAGCGAAGAGCGGGTTTATCACGTGTCTTTACGTCGTGATTGTGCCGGTCGTTGGTCAGCTCGTACTCAAACAGCGCGTCCCGCGAAGGCATTATCTTTGGGTAGGCTTAGCGCTCGTCGGCGCAGCAATGATCTGCGAGATGCATTCGATTGGGATCAACCTCGGAGATTGGCTCACGCTCGCGTGCGCGTTCGCAGCCTCGGCTCAGATTTTGGAAATTGATCGCTTAGCGCCGAAGACGCAATCAGCGTTTGCTTTTACGATTGGCCAAGCCTTTTGGGCTGCGGTTCCCGCTTTGGCGTTGCTTCCCTTCTGGGGAACTTGGCCCCAGTTTCCGCTGCCCTGGCTTGCTTGGGCGGGCGTTGCTGAACTTTCGATCATGGCTTCGCTTCTCGCCTTTGGAATCCAAGTCCGCGCGCAGCGTGTGGTCCCGCCGGCCATGGCGAGCCTCGTCTTTCTTTTGGAATCGCCCTTCGCCGCGCTCTTTGGTTTCTTGCTGCTTGGAGAGGTCCTTTCCCCGATGCAAGGTGTTGGCGCCGCGCTCATTATGCTCGCGACGGGGTGCAGCCTTTCGCGTGGGAAGCGGGGCTAGTTTCTTGGGCGTCACTACAGACGCCATAAGCAATTCCTTCACTGCCCCGGGCGTCAACGCGACCATCTGGCCAGGGGCCAAGTCTTCAGGCAACCAAAGCTGGCCGAAAGCAACACGTACCAAACGCACAATCCGCAGGCCGAGCTTCTCAAACACGCGGCGCACCAAGCGGTTACGGCCTTCGTACACCGTCAGCCGGTACCAATAGCCACGCGAAGCACCCATATTCCTGGAGCCAAGGGACTCCATCGGCAAACCACCCGTCGGGCCGTCCGAGAGGGAAAACCCTTGGGCAAAGCGCGCTTGTTCCGCATCCTTGAGTTTGCGCGGCAACAGCACATCATAGATACGCGGCACGTGGTACTTCGGGTGGGTAAGCCGCTGGACGAATTCCCCGTCGTTAGAAAGCAGCAGAAGACCCTCGGTGCGGTAATCTAGTCGCCCGACAGAAATCAAAGTCGCCGAAGCGCGATCCACCGCAGGCAAGTCAAAAACGGTCGCGCGTCCCTCGGGGTCTTTGCGCGACGTGATCGTTGCATCGGGTTTATTCAAAATCCAATAAACGTGTGACGGCGTTTCCGCAGCGAGAAGCTTGCCATCGACTTTTATTTTATCGCGTGTCGGATCGATTTGTCGGCCGAGCGTGCGCTCGACCTGCCCGTTCACTTCCACACGCCCATATGTGATCCAACGTTCCGCGGCTCGGCGCGAAGCAACACCCTGCTGGGCGATGTATTTGTGTAAGCGGACAAGCTTCGTGTCTGTCATCGAGTGGCCAACGAGAGTCGCCGAATAAGGGGCGATAGTTCTTCAATCAGCTGGCTTGCGTGGCGGCGAGTGATAGCGAGCGTCTCGACATGCTTCCAAACCATTTCGCCTTTTTCGGAGACCAGGGCCACTGCACGGCTGGGAATACCCATCTGCCATTTCGAGGTGCATTTCCACGCTTTGATCACCTTGTGCTCGGGATCGGAAAGCAACGGAAACGGGAAATCGTGCTCTTTGGAAAACGCTACGTGGCTCGAAGGCTCGTCCTTGCTGATGCCGACGATCTGAACCCCTAGAGCCTGAAAGAGATTGTAGTTATCCCGGTAGTCACAAAGCTGGGCGGTGCAAACGGCCGTGTTGTCTCCAGGGTAGAAGACGAAAAGGGTCGCTCCCTTGCTCCAAAAATCGGAGAGTTTCACAGACTTAGACTGGGAATCGAGAAGCTCAAAATCTTGCAGTTTTTCCATGCCGGGCAAAATACACTGCTTGACGAGATATGCAATCCGCGTTTCCTGAGTAGTGGGTGTAATTTTAGGGGGAAATATGAGCCAGGCGCCGAGTGAGCTGAAGTACTTCGTGGAAGTCGCTAATACCTTGAACTTCTCCCGCGCGGCCGAGCGCCTGGGCATCACGCAGCCCGCCCTCTCCCAAGCCGTACAAAGACTGGAAAAATCGGTTGGCGGGGCACTCTTCGTGCGGACCCGCACAGGCGTCCAGCTCACCCGATCGGGGACGAAACTCTACGCCCGCGGGCGCCAGCTCCTAACGCAATGGGAAGACCTCGTCCGCGAAACCCAGCGCGACGAATCGGAACTCCGAGGCACTTACTCAGTAGGTTGCCACCCCTCAGTCGCGCTTTACACTCTTGGCAAAACCTTGCCCGAGCTTTTGACGGCGCACCCGGACCTCAGTTTCAGTCTAACCCATGATCTCTCACGCAAAATCACCGAACGCGTGATCGGTTTTGGATTGGACTTTGGAATTGTCATCAACCCAGTCCGCCACCCGGGCCTTGTTATCCGGAAGCTTGGCGGCGATACGGTTCGCCTTTGGACCCGCGAAGATCCAACGCCCCTGCAGCGGCTCGGTTCTGGGCAAGAAGTTCTCATCTGCGATCCGGAGCTTTCGCAAACGCAAGACATCCACCGAAGGCTCGGTTCCCGCGGCACAGTCTTCCAACGCCAAATCGCCTCCTCAAACCTGGAAGTGATCGCGAGCCTGGTGGCTTCTGGTGCCGGAATTGGTGTCCTACCAGGGCGAGTAGCAAACCGCATCGCGGAGTACCGGCTAACGCCTGTCGAAGGCGATTTACCGACCTACGCAGACACGGTTTGCTTGATCTACCGAAGCGATACGCACGGCACCGTCGCTGCGAAGCAACTCGCCCGCGCTCTCGCGCACCAGCTTCAAGGCGTTTGACGAAGCGTAATATCAAAACTTCCCACGCGGATTCCGCCGGTATCGGCGAATAGCACCGTCAGCGTTGGGTCGACATTTTCCCAGCGGTTGAGATCCGAAACAGTTTTCGCTAAGTCCGCATCGTCGTAGCTCTTCGGATCAAAATACATCTGCGTCGTGAGCGACTGAAATCCCGGCGCGTGCACCTTAAAGTGGATGTGCGGCGGGCGATACTGCCCCGGCCCCGTGGGCTCTATGCCGGTCAGCCGCGGATCGAGCGGGTAATGCCCGGGGATGATCGAGCGAAAACGGTAATTCCCGTTCGCATCCGTCCGCGTACGGCCCCAGTACTGGAAATTCGGATCCGCCGGAAGTGGGTTGGGATCTTGGGAGTGGTTGTATTTTCCACTCGCCGCTGCCTGCCAGATTTCCACCAGCGCGCCGGCAATGGGCCGGCATTGTGCGTTGGTCACCTGCCCGGTGAGATCCAGCACTTGCCCCTTGGCCGAGGCGCCCCCGGGAAGAATCTGCGTGAGGTCATTGTCTCGGTTCAAATCCCGCTCGGGGTAATACGGGCCTTCGCCCTGCGCGTGCGTGATCCCGCAAATCGCTCCCAGCGCTTTAGCACCGCTGAAGGTGCCTAGCGCCGCCAGGCTGCCTTTAATCCAATCTCTGCGTGTGATTGCCATAAATCCTCCTAGGCTCCAGTCTCGGCCGGATAGGGCCCGCTGGAAAATCAAAGGCGCGTATCGTAGCCATAAGAGCGGCCCAAAAAGGGCAGCTCCTCACGGAAAGCAAAGTGTGGTAAAAAAGCGCGTTGGAGGAACCCTGTGAAGCAGACTTTCTTTTTAATTTCGGTGATTTGCCTCGCTTCTGCGTGCGATTTCAAAGCCCGCGAACGCGCGCATAACGAGTACCACCGCTGGGTTGCCCGCTTTGAAACCACGAACTCGGTCGATACAGACAAGCTCCAAGGCGCTTGGATGCGCACCAACACGATCAAGCTCGCGCACGATCCGGTGAAATCGGAATTCGATGAAGCCTTTGAAGTTCCGGAACCCAAGAGTGGCGTTTTGCTGCTCTTTAGCGGCGACAAGATGGCCCAAGAGTACATCCATTTTGGCTGCCCTTCGATTTTCCCCCACGCTAAGTGGCTTGTGGAACAAGGCTCCAAGCCCGAGGACGATACGCGTTCCCCGGGTAAGAACGTCCGCGGCTTTCTCGCAGGTCTGCGCTCGACTCACGCCGACAACTGGTTTGATTACCAGCTCGATGGCGAAACACTCGTCACGCCTAAATGGCTTTCAAACTACTCCGGCAAGGTCTACGAAAAACGCATCGTCTCCCTCGACGACAAGAAACTGCAACTGGCGTTCACCAAGGGTGAAATCAGCCACGGCGTGCACGGTTTGATTGAAGAGTACGAGCGCCTCGACGAGAAAAAGCTCGCCGAATACATCAAAGAATCGAACGATGTGAAACCTTGCCCCGAAGGCCCCTTGGAACCCATGCGCAAATGGGTTCGCGAAGAGCCTAAAAAAGAAGACAAAAAGAAATAAGTTCAAAGACCCGCATTCGGTTGAAAGACAATGCCCTCGCGTGCGAGATCCTCGCATTGCCTTGCCGATATTCCCATCGCCTGTAGGGCTGCAAACGTATCGCGTCCCAGCTCGGGAGCGGGAAGTAGTTTTGGATTCGCGGGAAACCCTGCCCACGCCAGCGGATCTTGTAACAAGCTCTCTCGGCTAGGAAGGCTCACGGCGTGTTCTGCCCAGGGCACGACTTTGAACACACAGAGACTCGTCGCCCCAGGCAATGACTCCCAATGCGCCGCTGGGTGCGTAGCCACCAAAGCTTCTACGTCGGGAACGAGCGTAGGATCTTCTCCGCGGCTAGCCCATTCGGGCTTTCCCCAAAGCTCACACAAGGCCTGCCAGTGCTGGGACTTCACGCAGCTGACGGAGAGCCATAAACCATCCGAGCAGCGGTAATAGCGCGAATGCGGCACCTGCGCGCCGAAATGGTGGTGCATCCCAAAACCCGCACGTTTTTCTTCGGGCAGTTGCGACGCGACCAAAGCATCGAACGCGCGCGGGAGAAAGGCTGCACGGAAGCCCTTGTCCATGTGAAGCACCAGATGCATCCCGCGCCGTTCGGGATTTGCCAGATGCGCGAGCACTTGAATGGCCGGCAGAAACGTCCCGCCAATCATGTCCGCCCACTGAGTTGCGTAATTGGGGCCACTCTCGAGGTGAAACTCGCCTACTCCCGAGGCGGCGATGAAATTCAAGTCATGGCCTGCTTTCGACGCGTGTGCGCCGTGGAAGCCGCGCAGGGAAACATAGAGAAGGTCTGGCTGCAGCGCCGAGAGATCGCGGTAACCCAGCCCCAACGAATCCATCACCCCCTCGCGGAAGTTTTCGACGAAAACATCGGTTTCCGCAGCCAGCCGCCGGACGAGATCCCCACCCTGCGCGGTTTTCAAGGCGACTGCGACGGAGCGTTTGCCCTGCCCAATCCAGTCCATCAGGCCGGTTTGGTGAGACGCACGCATCGGATCCCCGCCGGGCAGTCCCTCGACTTTGACCACTTCGGCCCCGTACTGGGCCAGAATGCGCGTGAAAAACGGCCCCGGTAGCAAGACCGTGAGGTCCAAAACCCGAAGGTGCTGGAGTGGGTTTTCTTGTTCGTCGTTCCAAAGTGCGTCCATCATCCCCCCGATCTGCCTATCCTACCCTGGTTCTGCGCCCAGTCTTGGGGCGCCGCATATCCAAGCTTGTTTAGTGCCCCCTTATCCGATACAAAACCTGCCATGACCTTAGCCCGCCTCTTCCGCGGTACCACCGGGGCGCTTTTTCTCACGATCTTGATAGCCACCGGTTGCGCCCAAACGGAAATTATCGAATCCCCACGCACGGGTTACGTGCCTGAGGGAGGCGAAGCCAAGGAACCTTCCGTGGTTTGGACCAGCCGCAGCCTGAGCAGTGAGTTCGACTACCTAGGAACCGTGAAAGTCCGCAGCTGGACCTACGACGGCGCGCTTGAGCGCCTGATCGAAGGCGGCAAGGAACTCCGGGCCGACGCCATTGTGGACATCCACTTCGAACGCGAAGGTTTTTTAAAAAAGATGCAGGCTTTTGCAATTAAATTTCGATGAAACACTCCATTAAAAAACTAGCACTCCTGACCGGCGGGGGCGATTGCCCTGGCCTTAATTCCGTTATCCGCTCCGTCGTGCAAATCTGCACTCAAGAGTATGGCATCCAAGTCGTCGGCATTCCCGATGGCTTCAAGGGGTTGCTGGAAAACAAGTTCGTCCCACTCGATCTTTACAACACCACCGGCATCTTCGCTAAAGGTGGAACGATGTTGGGCTCGTCGAATGTCGACACGCCCTTCTCCGTTCCCGTCACGAAGAACGGCAAGCGCATTTACGAAGATCGCTCCGATGAAGTGCTCGAGCACCTAGCGCGCGAGCGCGTCGACGCCATGATTGTCGTCGGTGGCGACGGCACCCAAGCCATCTCCCACGGAATGGCTCAAAAGGGCCTGAAGGTCGTCGGCATTCCGAAAACGATCGATAACGATTTGAATGGCACGGAGTACACGGTCGGCTTCCACACAGCGGTTACGACTGCTGTCGATGCCATCGATAAGCTCCACACCACCGCCGAATCGCACCACCGCATTCTGGTGGTCGAAGTAATGGGCCGCAATGCCGGTTGGATCGGCTTGTTCGCAGGCTTAGGCGGCGATGCCGACGTGATTTTGATTCCCGAGATCCCGTACGACTTGAGCAAAGTCGCGGCCGGGTTGAACGATCTTTACCACACGCACAAACGCTACTCGATTGTCGTCGTGGCCGAAGGCGCAAAGCCCATCGGTGGCGATGTTACCGTCAGCCGCATTATCGAAGATTCCCCAGAGAAAGTCCGCTTAGGCGGCGTGGGTAATGAAGTCGCGATGCAGTTGGAAAAACTCGCAGGCCGCGAAGCCCGCGCCATCAACCTGGGCCACTTGCTCCGCGGCGGCCAGCCGGAAGGCTTCGACCGCATCTTGGCGACACGTTTCGCCTCGGTCGCAGTGCGCGCAGTTATCGACGGTAGCTTCGACACGATGACGGCATACCGCAACGATAACGTGGAACTCGTCCCCCTCGAAACGGGTG
The DNA here is from genome assembly GCA_019750655.1 of bacterium. GTDB lineage: Bacteria > Bdellovibrionota > FAC87 > UBA2466 > UBA2466 > JAIEOG01. Next base: position 2,147 of record JAIEOG010000338.1, on the reverse strand, counting down.
CCGGCAAGAACCGCTACATCAGCAACGACTCCCAATACCTGCGCGCCGCACGCGCTCGCGGGATTATTTTCGGGGATTAATTTCCCCAAACATTTTTTCCGTTACTACCGGATCGGCTGAAGATCACCAAATCGCGCCCGTTTGGTAAGCCCGCAAAGTACTCAGCGTCGCCTAGGATCGCTAAGACCAAGAGCGTTTCCCCTGTTTTTAATCGAGAACGCAGTGCGGGATCTATTTTTTGGATTTCAATAGCTCCACTTTTCGAATGGACGATCGTCGTATGGCTCAATTGAGGGATAACGATAAGATCTGGAAACGGGGAGGGCTGCCGGTAACGAAGTGCGGGGGGCTTGAGAACCTGCGAAAATGCCTGCGGGTGCTGGGTCTCGTCATAACCAGAAGGGTTGCTTGCGTCGTAAGCGCGGAATGCTTCATCCACTAATACAGCCCTGTCGGCAGGCCGGTGTACTTCCGCGCTCCAAGCCTGTACGACCTCTTCGGGTAGATACTCACGTTCTACGGCTTGCAATGTTTCAGCAAGCTGGCGAAATGCTTCGTCTCCAGAGTTTGGCAAAACGGGATTACTAGCCAGTCGGACGAGAGCGATTTGCAACCGATCTCGCATGGGTAGCGCTTCACCCTTTTCCAGTTTTCTTAAAATATCCGCAGAGAACTCTCGCGCGCAGACATTACCGGTTTCTACGTTAGGGATAACGCCGGCAAAAGCGCTCGCCGAGCCGATAAGATAGCTAAGCAATAAAACACGCACGCTATCACCCAACCGCTTAAGCGGGCTGCTTCTCCCAAAACGCCTGGCCTTCGGCCGGGAGCGTATCGATCGGATCGAAGTATTCGTACAGCTGGTTCAGCGCATCTGGATCATCCAGCTCGATGCTGGTGAGGTAGTTTTTCGTCCAGTACGAGATGCCCTTCACTTTGTCGTACGAGTGGGCTTGGTGCACCCAGCGTTTACCGACGAAAGGCACGTCGCACAGAATGCGTGGGGTTGCGAAGCCCGGCAGGTAACCCATCATATTGTGCTGGAGCGATTGCGCTTTCTGCAGCGAGATGCGCCAGTGCTCGGAGTTGGGGATCATGTCGCACATATAGAAGTAATACGGCGTGATGTTCCCGTGATCCTGCAGCTTGAAGCACAAGTCTAAGAGCGCTTTTTCCGAATCATTTACGCCCCGGAGCAAAACGCCCTGGTTGCGCACATCGCGGAAGCCCATGTTCAAAAGCGCGCGAGCGGCTTCGGCCACAAGAGGCGTCACCGACTGCGCGTGGTTCACGTGCGTGTGCAGCGCGATGTTCACACCGCGGGAGACGGCTTTCTTCGCCATGTTGTCCATGGCTTTCAAGACATCGTCCTGCAAGAAGTGCTGGGGTACGCCCATCAAGCCTTTGCTCGCTAAACGGATGTCGCGGATATTATCGATATCGAGTACTGAGAGAATAAATTTCTCGAGCACTGCGGCCGGCATGTTCGCAATGTCGCCACCCGAGACGACAATGTCGCGCACGGAAGGCGTCTTTTTTAAGTACTCCAGCATCGCGGTGAGCCGGTCGTTCTGGCCCATTTCAAACCGGCGCTTTTGCACCTGGGGCACGCTCTGGCCGACTAAGTCCATGCGTGTGCAATGGCCGCAATACTGCGGGCAGGTCGAGAGCAGCTCTGCCAGAACTTTTGTGGGGTAACGGTGCGTGAGACCTTCGGCTACCCACATATCCGCTTCGTGCAGGCTATCGCGCGAAGCTTTAGGGTGGTTCGGCCATTTCTGATCGCGATCGGAAAACGCAGGCGCCATGTAACGGCGGATGGGATCGTTTTTCAGATCCTTCTCGTTCATGGTGTTCAACATCTGGGGCGGAATGGCCATCGACATAGTGGCCCGTTCGGCCTGGTCTTTGAGGATGTCATTGGCGAGCTCGTCCGTTAGATAATCGCCAAAAGCAGCCTTCATCTGCGCGACTTTTTGGACCATGCCGCGCTTCTGCCACAATGCGCTGCGCCATTCTTCGGCAGTGACGTTCTTATAGCCCGGAAGCCGCTTCCAGTCTGGCTCTTCAAACACGGGATTAAACTTGTATGGGTAGGGTTGGCGGCCTGCTTTGGACGCAGTCTCGCGCAGTTTCACTGGTGTGGT
>JAIEOG010000188.1 GCA_019750655.1 bacterium | reverse complement strand
AACAGCCACCCCGCGCCAGATGGCATTGTCCCACCGCTGCACGACCCGCCCTAATACCTTGAGCGGGTTGAGGATCACCTTACGCGTGATGTTTTCCAGATAGCCTTCTTGGAATGCAAACACGTAAAGGGTATTGCGCAAGCGTTGGGGCAAACGGCGCTCGAACGACCAATCTGAAATGCGGTAACGCAGGTGTGCCGATCCCTGCACACGCAGCAAGTGGGCGACTACCGACGGAGAAATCAGGAGCTGGTAGCTGCGTAGGCAGGCGTTTCCAATGAAGTGCACGAGTACCCACGACCCTGCCCCCAACGAAAGCTCGACCAACATCAAACCCACCTGTGAGATCGAGGCGTACGCAATCTGCCCTTTAATATTGGATTGCACGCGCCCCATCATCGTCGAGGAGACGGCGGAAACGAAGCCCAGGGACCCTACAGCTATGCGTCCAAAATGGGTAGAGAACCAGAGCGCTTCTGTGCGCAACAAGAGCAATACACCCGCGTGGATGGAAAGTGCGCCATAGAAAATGGCGCTAGACGGCGTCGGGCCTTCCATCGCGCGCGGCAACCAGAAACTAAAGGGGAATTGCGCCGATTTACCCGCTGCTGCGAAAAGGACTAAGATGCTGAACCCCGTCAAAACACCCGGTGTCAGTGCAGTTACGGCGCTGGGAAAATCCAAAAAGTGCGTGCTCTGGTGCCACAGCATCGCGCCCATCCAAGCGCCCAGCAGAAGGCCCAGGTCGCAAAGCCGGTAAACCGAATACACCTTCAAAGCATTCCGCACGGGCTGTACGCGATCCGTGTAAAAACCAATTAACAGGAAGGACGACAAGCCGACGATCTCCCATGCCGCGAAGAACAAGTCCAAAGTCCCCGCGCAGGACAAAAGGCTCATCCCGAAGAGAAATAGAAAAATACGGCGGAAGAACCGCGAGTAGCCATCTTCGCGGTGCAGGTAAATGCGACTGTATTTAATCGTGATGCCGCCTAGAAAAGCGGTCATCCCCATGAAGACCAGTGCATTGATATCGAGGAAGAAGACGATGTGAAATGCGTACTCGCCGCTTTGGTAGAGACTCCCGAGATCCCACTCCCACGGCACCGCACCCGCAGCTAGCCACTGGTAGAGCAAGGCGATATAAAAAACTCCCATCCCGATAGCCCCGCCGAGGCTCATCCAGGACACGATTTTCTCAGTTCTCTCGCCCGATCGTGCGGGGATAAACGGAACCCAAAGCATTGGGATCAATAAAAAGCCGAGTAGCGCTTCTTTCATCGGATAACTCGCTCAATCTGGTGCACAGGAATATTTCCCCGCTGCCCGGCGACAACTTCCAAGGAATGCTTCGCGGTGGGGAGAAGCCGCGGGAGGATCCCGGGACGCACCATCTCCCCTTTTTCATACACGTAAACGACATTCTCTGAGGGGCTGAAGGCGGCGTAGGTCATCCAGCCATTCTCAATCCATTCAAAGTTCGCTGGGTTGCGTTTCGCTGCGGCCAAAGCTACTTGAGGTTCCTGCTCCACCAACATCAAGAGACGCAAGGGATCGTGGACTTCAATCATCTGCGAAGGAAGGCCCGTGCGGAGATCGCCTTCGACCCCGTTGGAAACACCCACCAAGCCCACGACGTTGTGCGGAAGCTTCGTGCCCGCCCCATAAACCGTGTTGTCGATACGAGAGAAGAAATAACAGAGGTTGATACCACCGCAGACGGGGATCGCGGCGTTCAGGATATTGCCTAGGATCTTTCCCTCGGGATCTTGAGTCGGATCGTAGCTATTGAGAAATACGCGGCGATCCATGAACAAAGACTTCGTCAAACGCCGCCGCCCGACAATCGTCGCGGCGTTGGTCATGTGATCTAGCTCCGGGCGAGGCTCGAAGATCGACATGGCCCGATTGCGAACATGGGTGTGCGCTTCATTGACGGAAAGACCGAGTGGCACGGTACGAAATCGCCGCGTGCGCTCCTTTGCATTCTTTTTCAAGGCTTCTTTGATGGAGTTGTTGAACTCATCAAACAAGGCCTTGTGCGTTGCGGGGAGCTCCTCCAAATCGAAGTAGGTCACTTCATCCTGGGTGGTGTTGTGGATGCCGCCTAAGAACCGGCAAGTCGTGGGCAATTCTATGCCGCGCTCTACAAGTTTCCGACGGACCTCCGGACAGTTCGCCATGATCGCAATCGACCGGGCATTGGGAGCCCCGGGCTTGCTCGAGCACGCACCGCAATCGTAGGCGGCATAATGGGGGTTATTCACGCTTGCGCCCCCATGCGCTAAGAAGACAATCAAATTCGAAAAAGATTTCGTGAGTCCAACGGACTTAAGCAGATTTGCAACACGATCGGCCATCTCGTCGAGAGAGTAACCGAGCAACAAACCTTCCGGCGTCGGCTCATCGGTCTTCCTGAAAAGATGCAGCTCGGTGTGCACATCTACTTTACTGAGCGCCTTTTCCGTCGGTGCCGCAATAGTGGGCCGAAACACATTGAAAGCGAGGCGAAAAGCAGTCCACAAACCTAAAGTCTGGCTGATGATAAACCCGCGGAACAAAGTGTTCGAAGAGGGAGCCAGGTGCAAAAGCTGCGTCAGGCGGGGCGTTTTGTAACGCTCCGGATCCCGCGGGCGTTCATAGACCAAATGCTTAGGCCGCAAGATATTCGGGCATTGCTGCGCGGGGTACGCACTCTGCAAGCCCTGGAAAAGAAAATCTACGCCGAAAAAGCCAGGAGTGGAAAACGTGTCGATGCGGTAATTGGTTTCTTCGAGGTGACGGCGAATGCCTTCTTCCCGGTCGTCGATGCAGAAAAAGGCCTGCACCGATGGCGGCCGCCCCGTTTCAGCCGAGGTAACTGCATTGCCTTCCAGAGCGCCCAAAAGATCATCGCGGTAGTGCCATTCCATGGCTTCATGCCAAAGACGCGCGGCCCGGCAGGAAGGTGTTTCGGGCTCAAGGTCGGGCGCGCTCTTCCAATTTTCTGTGCTGAGGGGCTTGAAGTCCTTGCCTAACTTGCGCTGCAACCACCCTACTTCGAGTAGCAATCCCAACGCTAAGCAGTCCATCAGCGTGATTGAGCGACGAGCCAGCAACCCACCTGGCTCGTGCTCCACGACATTCGCCAAACCAATCCAGCCAGGAGTGGTCAGCAAAAGCCCCTTTATATACTCTTCGTAAAAAGCGGGATCATCGACGAGGCGAGGCAGGCAATCCGCCACGACGGCCTCGGGCGGTCGGCTGAACTGTTCGCGAATCGCTCGGTCAGTGAGCGGCGAGATGGGCAACCACGTGCGCGTCACCAGATCGCGGATGCATTCCCAGAAGGGCTTATTCGCCGCCGGCAAGCGCCAAATGGCGACGCCCTGATCTAGGTAGTTCGAAATCAATCGAACCAAAAGCGGCTGGCAAAGATAATCTACATCTACAAAATGCGCTTCGAGCCACTGCGCGCGAATCCCGGTCTTAGCAATACCCGGCGGCGGTGAAAGCGGCGGGCAGTTAGGGTCCAGCATTAACGTACGCAGCTTTTCACGTTCGGACGCGTTAGAGACTTCCTTTTCCAGAACACGATTCAATGCTCCGGGAGAAATACGGCCTTCGAGATACTCGGTTTGGTACCAAGAGATATCGAGGTACGGGCGCGCGCCGTAAAGCGAGGAAGCGACGCGCACGCCTTCATGGAATGGGCGGTTCTGAAAAGCGCTGAGGGTATTGAGCTGGATAAATTCCTTCAGCGGCCCCTGGGTCGGTAGCCAACGAGCCACCGACGCCAGGAGCGCTTTAACGTCCACGGACTGTGAAGGAACTGCCTTGAGCTTCATACTCCCCTACCTCAGATGCTAAGCTGCGTACCTACTTGGACAATGACGGCGGCGGCGTTGGGATCCATCACATCGCCTGCTAGAAGGTGATGGCGTGTCACCAAACCACCGACTTCGCCGAAGACAAACGCACCCTTCATCAGGGCGTAGTCTAACCCACCGCGTAGCGTGAGGTTGGATTCAATCCCCGGCCCCGAACTATTGAGCGCCAGAGTGGGAGTGCGCGTATAAGACGCCGGCATTCCCGAGGGGTTCAACACCCAGCTTCCGCCGATGCCACCGAAAATCCCCAGCGTTTCGGAGAGGTGGTACTTCGCGCTCACGTAAGCACCCGCTTCTTGGACATTCGGAGAGGAAGTGTTTGCAAACCCAAGACCCAGCATGCCTAGGTTGTTCGTGTTCTGGCCTAAGTAGGCTTCCGCATGGACCTCAAACTTGCCGGTTGAAGGTGTTTGGAAAAAGCCCGTGACGGCGCCAGCGAAGGCGCGATCATACGTTGTCTTGGAAAGGCGGATAACCGTTCCAAGTGCCGAGACACCGACTTGCCCCCCATCTGCAAGCTTCCATGTTTCGCGCACGGCGAGTGTCGGCATTACGGTCAGTTCCAGGCCCGAATCTGCGGCCGCATTATTATTGCCCGGGAGCCCCAAAGCAATTGCATGCTCCACATTTCCCGTCGTCAGAAAGGCCTGAGCCTGGATTCGCATGAAACCGATGTCGCCCGACTCAAAATAGTGCCCGACATAGTTGTAGCTAAACGGCGCAGAGGGCGAAACGATGTCCCAGTCCTGCCCGAATCGCAGCAAGAGATTATCCGAAACCCCGTACTCCGCGAATGCCCGGCGCACGCGAGGCATCGCGCCTGTCGTCGGAGAAGCTTTGGTGAAGTCGATAAAATCAAACTCTAAATTGGCTTTGGCTTTCGGGTCGACTTGGAAATTTGCCCCGATGCGCGATTGAGCCACCTGGAACGAACTGCGAACGTCCGTTGCCAGGGTGGCCATCGCGGGATTCCCCGCCGCAGTGTAAGCGCCCATGTTCGGTTGGCTGAAGGATTCCACGCCCGAACTAGCCGCCGTCCACGTTGGTAGGACAAATCCGTACACCTTAACATCCGAGGCTTGTAGGCCGCTGCAGGCCAACAAACCCAAACCTAGGGTCTTCCAGCAGTTATACCAAAAATTTTTCATGCCCGACTCCGTGCCGTAGTGCGCTTGCGCGCTGCCAAAGGATGCTTGGACACCGCTTTATGATCTGAAGAGAAGGCCAGTTCAAACTCATGCCCCGCCGCTTGGCGCTCGGCCTGGTAGCGGTGCAGGTGTTCCAAGACCGTGTGATCAACCGTGGGAGCATCACTCAAATCGATCATGACCTTAGTGACCTTCCCGAGGTTATCCAGCTTGTTCTTCAGAGTAAGGAAATTGCTGAACACCAAGCCCGAGGTCACCGAGAGCTTCATATAGTTTCCCGAAACGTGTTCTGTGACAGCGGCCTTGAACAAGTTCGCTGGGCGTGTGCCACGGACCATGTTCACGACAATCTCCACGACGATCCCCGCAGCCACACCCACCAGAAGATCTTCGGCTACCGTGATCACGAAGGTAGTGGCGAATGCCAGCAAGTGATCACCGCCGACTTCTGCGACTTTAATGAATTGGCCCGGCTGCGCCAGTGTGTACCCGACCGAAATCAGGATCGCTGCAAGAGCGGAGAGCGGGATTTCGTGAATGATGTGAGGAAACAAGCCCACGAAGGCCAAGATGAAAACGCCATGGTAGAAATTTGCCCACCGGGTTTTCGCTCCATTACGCACATTGGCGGAACTGCGGACGATCTCCGCAATAATCGGCATTCCGCCAATGAGACCACAGGTCAAATTGCAGATCCCTTTGCTGATGAGCTCCCGATCCAGGTTAGCTACACGTTTGTACGGGTCGATGCGATCTACCGCTGTCGCCGATAGCAACGATTCGATACTTGCGACCAAGAACAACATCACAATGTAGCGAATAGAAGTGGGGGAGAGGATCGAGCTGAAATCGGGGAAGATAATCGCGCTAGCCAGATTAGCCGGGATGTTCAGCAAAAACTTAGGGCCGACTTCCATATTCACCCAATGCGACATCACCATGTGCGCGTGGTCGAAATCGAAGATACGGGCGAGGTACATGCCAGCAATAACAACGACGAGAGGGGCTGGGACATATTTTGCCCAGCTGCCTTTAAAGAGCTTAAACCCCATAATGATCGCCAAGCCGGTCATCGCGATGAGCGCTACTTCAGGATTGATTTGCTGGAGGAAGCTAGGGAGCTCGGCGATCAAACCCAGGGGGGATTTCGCGTGAGCCGCAACACCTAGAGCAACAGGGAGCTGCTTTGCCAAGATGATGAAGCCGATGGCTGTCATCATGCCGTGAATCACGGAACTCGGAACGGCTACCCCCAAAATTCCCAACCGGAAGACGCCCGAGATGATCTGCAGAATCCCTGCAATCACGCACGCTGCGAGCATTTTCTTAAAGCCCGTGGCCATATCGCCCGCACCGAGGTCGTTCACCGCGCCCACCACGATAACGATCAGGCCCGCGGCCGGACCGTTAATGGTAACGAAGCTGCCACCGAGGATGGAGCCAAGAATCCCACCGACCATCGCGGCGATAATCCCTGCACTAGCAGGCGCGCCCGAAGCGAGTGCTATCCCTAAAGAGAGCGGCAACGCGATTAGGAAAATAATGAAACCGGATAGAAGATCATCTACCCAGTACTTTTTAAGACCGGCAACGCCGTCAGCTGGTGTTTGCATGGTTTGGTTTTTCGTCTCCACTTTATCCCCCAAGGCCCTCACACTACGGCATTTGCCTTAAGAAGCCATTAATACGGCATGAAAACTTTTTAATTCTTGGGAAAGACGACTTCGAAGGCGGCGCCGGCGCCAGGCTGGTTTCCCGCTTTCACGCGGCCGCCATGAAGATGCGCGATGCGTTGCACAATGGATAAGCCAAGCCCGGTGCCGGAAACGCTATCGCGGGTGGATTCCTGTCGGTAAAAGCGCTCGAAGACCCGCTTCAAAGCGAGCTCCGAGATCCCTGCTCCATTATCCTGAACGCGCAGTTTCAGGCTATTGCGTGTATCCGCAAGCTCCGCAAGCACGGTGCCCTTCTCTGGCGAATACTTCACGGCATTGTCGAGTAGGTTTTCAATCATCGCCCTTAATAGCTCCGGCTCTCCCCGGATGGAAAAGGGCGAATCGTTGTCTTCTGCAGTGTGAAGCTGGATGGAGAAACTCACCCCCCTCGAAAGCGGCGAGCGCTCGATGCGAGCAGCGATATCCGTCAGCTTCTCGTCCAACTGCAATGGCTGAAAATCAAACACTCCGCCCGCCGCCTCCATACGCGCGAGGATTAGGAGGTCCTCCACCATCTTGCTGAGGTACTCGATTTCCTGAGCCGCACTCACGACAAACTGCTCCGTCTCCTCCGGAGTGCGCCTTCCTTTGGCGAAAATATCCAGTTCTCCCTTGAGAATGGACAGGGGCGTCTTCAACTGGTGAGAAGCGTCTGCGATAAAAGCTTCTTGCGAGCGAAACGCCTTTTCTAGACGGCGCAAGAGGCCATTGAGTGTCACAGCCAAATCGCGAATTTCATCCCGGGATTCGGGAATGGGAAGCTGCTCGGAAAGGTGCTTAGCTTCGATTTCGTTGGTTCGTTCGATAATCTCGGAAACGGGCGCCATTGCCTTGCGGCTAATAAAAAACGCCCCAATGGCCGCACCGAGAAGCATCAAAGGGATCGTGATTCCAAAAAACCGTATCAGCGATTCGCGCTGGGCATCGAGTAAGACCATGGGGACTGCGGCCTGTACTACGAAGTCTCCCACTCCGGGCCGGTGCGCTCGGTGTGAGATCATACGGAAGTGCTGGGGCGAGCCGTCGGCTGCCGGGAGATAAATATCTTCGTACACGGCACGCGAGTCTTTAAGCTCCTTAAATTTCTCCAGCGTATAGGGCAGTGTGCCGTCTTTGAGATTGCGCGAATGCATCAGGACTTGGCCCGCGATGTCCGTCACTTCCAGGCGTGTTTCCCCGAGAGAGAAAGGAAGCATCATCTCTGAGTGGACCTTCATCTCGCGGGGCTCTTGCCCTTCGCCAATCGCAACGAGATCCGAAGATCGAGAAACGTCGAGCGCGTAATTGTACAAGCTGACGTCGAAGGCCTTTTTCTGGGTCTTTGCGATGTAGAAAAAAATGCCGGTGCTGAATGCTAGAAAGAAAACACCGAAAACCGCGACGAACATGAGAACGAGGCGCGGGCGCACCCCCAAGCGGTTGAAGCGCCTATTCAGCGCGCTTAAGAACATACCCCACTCCCACCATCGTATGGAGAAGTCTCGAACCGAACGGTTGATCCACTTTCTTGCGAAGCAGGTTCACATAGACATCAATGACATTGCTCTCAGAATCAAAGCGTGCGTCCCAAACGTGCTCACTGATCAAAGCCCGCGAAAGCACACGCTCAGGATTCCGTAGAAAATATTCGAGCAGCGAGAACTCTTTGGAAGTAAGCGAGATAGCCTTGCCACAGCGTGCGACTTTGCGCTGTACGAGATCCATCTCCAAGTCCCCAAAAGCCAAACGCCCCCCGACTTGGGGGCTTCCCCGACGTAAAAGTGCCCGGACGCGCGCGGCAAGTTCATCGAACTCAAAAGGTTTGATGAGGTAATCGTCGGCGCCGGCATCCAGCCCATCGACTTTGTTTTGGGTTCCAGAAAGGGCGGTAAGCATCAAGATGGGGCCCGTGTAGCCGTCCCCGCGGAAGGAACGCGCGACATCAATGCCACTGCGATCGGGAAGCATGACATCCAGGAGCACGAGATCGTAATCCGCTGCGGCAGCCATCCCCTCAGCGGCTCCCGCCGTTTCAGCGACATCCACGACATAGCCAAGATCCGTCAGGCCCTTGCGGATGAAGCCCGACATCTTCTTCTGATCTTCGACTAAGAGCAGACGCAAACCACCACCTCGAGCCCACTGTTTCGCGCCTGGACCCCGATCGTCAAGTCCGCTAATATCTCTCTAAAGGGGTTACAGCTGAGTTCATTTGAACTTCAAAAGCGAGCCCGCCCCATCATTAAATGGGTGGGGGGCAAGTCCGGCCCTTTACCCCAGCTCCTTGCGCACTTCCCTGCCCGATTTAAGCGTTATTTCGAGCCTTTCATGGGCGGCGCCGCCGTTTTCCTGGCCTTAGAACCCGGCCGTGAAGCCTGGCTCAGCGACTCCAATCCAGAGCTGGTACAGCTCTACCAAACCGTGCGCAACCAGCCTTTTGAGCTGATGGAAGCCTTGGATCTTCTGCGCACCCATTACAGTGAGGAGTTCTATTACTCGCTCCGCAGCCGCCCCCAGACGGATG
>JAIEOG010000043.1 GCA_019750655.1 bacterium | reverse complement strand
GTCGTCAGCCTATTTCAGAAATTCGCGCAGAATAAGACGGTTCGCGTGAAGTTTGGTGTTTTTAACATGGGGAACGCTACTGAGATCCGCGCCACGCGCAGACCTCAGTACGCGATCATTAAGTCCGACGGAACTTTCCGCCACGCGACTGCCGAGGAGCTAAAGGGTGAACACCCGGCGCTCTTGGCGGCTGCTGCAGCGGGAGAGACGTCTTGTGTCACCGAGTTGGCCAAGTAGTCCTTAAGCAGTCCTGGCGGTAAATTACGGGGGTAGTACCAATGAAGCAGTGGTTCTTCGCGTTCGCTCTGAGCGTGGCATGCGTGTGCGCGCCATTTTCTGTCCGCGCCGCAGATGAAATCGGCGGAGATGAAAGCGGTGCCGATTGCCCCAGACAAGTCATCGCCTTCGGGAATGCGGAGTTTAGCCTCACCTCCGACGAAGCCAAACAAAGAATCTTTGCGGAAATCGGGGCTTACATCAGCAAGAAAAAAGCTGTGCCCCTCAATTCCGATCTCGCGGCCAAGCTGCATGTCACTGACGAAGAAATCAATGCCTTCTTCGAAGCCAATAGCTTAACGATGGAAACTGCCATCGCTGCCTCGCGGGAAAAATTCCCTGAGTATTTCGAAAAGCTGCAAATCACCATGGCCCGCGCGGTCACCCGGCATTTCAATGAACACTACTGCGCGCCCACTGAAGAAGAACTCGCACTCAGCCTTGGACTCGGTGTCGATGCATTGCCTTTGGTCTACGCTGTACCAGACAACCTTGGCTCGTTCGCCGAGGGCTATAACAAGAAAGCGTTTAAAGGGATGCGCGCAAGGCTAGCAAAAGCCTTCAGCCGTGTTTCGAAAGATCTCGGCCGCTTCGCAACGCCGAGTGAAATGGCGGCCGCGCTGGACATGTCTGTCGACGATCTCGCCAAAGCCTTCGGAGAAGATGGCCTCTTCGGTGATGATGATGCGCTGAAAGCTTTGTCCCAGAAACTCGTGCCGAACAATTTCCGGTATGTGATGAATACCGACATTTTCAATCCGGAACGCCGCGAACGCTTTGAGAAGGCCCTACGAGAAAACAAGGCTTTTCTTCTTACCTGCGCAGTGGCCGGGATTGGCGTAGAACCGACTTTCTACCAGTCCGCGCTGAAGCTCATGGAATTGAAGGACGCGGATATGATCGTCTACGCGGCCAATATGGTCACGCAGGGACTGGACCCGGTCCTACTAAATAACCCGCGCATCCATATTCTGACTGAGTCCGCAGAACTCAGCCCGTGGATGATGCTCGATAACATCAAGCTCATTGCGAAGCAGATCAACCCGCTTATGGGTCTTGAGCGGCTGGGCGGCCTAGGACAAACAGTCATCGTCGGCTCGCCGAAAATGCACGTGCGCACCCTGCCGAGTAAGAGCACTCTAACTCCGAAGAAGCTTATGACCACGGGAGCCATCACGAAGAATGAGTACAGTGGCCCCTCGGACAAATATATCAAACAGCGCACTTCCAAGATCGCCAAACGCGACCACGTGATCGGCGCTCTTCTTTTGGAAAAACGCCGCGGGACACACGCACTGGTAGATGTCGAAAGCGCTGGCCACTTCTATGCCCGGCACATCGAATTCATGCCGAAGGCGGGTGGCTTTGTGGATCTCGGCATGCTCTACACGCCTGAAGGTGCCAAACGCACCACGATCGAAGCTGCTGTTCTGGGCGACATTCACGTGGGCATGACGGACGAGCGCCTGATGAAGGCGCTCCGTGATCAGATCTTGAAATTCAAACCCAAGCGGATCGTCTTGCACGATCTGATGGACGGCCGTTCTATCAACCACCACGAGCAGAACCGCTTGCTTACGCTTGCGGCTAAAGCACGGGACGGGATGTTGGATCTGCAGAAAGAAGTGAACCAGGTCATCGCGTTTGTGAATTCGCTCTTGGCCCTGGACTCCTCACTCAACATCGTTGTCGTGCCTTCGAACCACGACGCTTGGTTGCACAACTGGCTGGAAGCAGGGCAATTCATGCGCGAACCCCACAACATGCGTCTGGGTCTTGAGCTAGCGACTTACAAGCACGACGGTAAAGATCCGTTCAAAGAAGTCTTGATGAAGGGGATTGAATACCCCAAACGCATGATCTTCCTGGAACGCGGTCAGGATTTCCGCGTGGCAGAGCAGAACCCCGTGGAACTCGGCCAGCACGGCGACAAGGGCGCCAACGGCTCACGAGCTTCCCTGCAAGGGATGGGTGTCGCCTTCGGCCGTGTCGTTTACGGCCACACGCACACCGATTCTCGCCGCAATGGCTCTGTGAACATCGCCACCATGACGGTGACGCCGATGCCGTATGCCGCAGAAGGAACATCCAACTGGTCGCAGTCTTTGGCGCTGGTGGATTCTTTCGGCGGTATCCAGGTGCTGGAATACTTCAACGGCGGGTTTTATTCGGAGCCAGAAGAAAAGGAAACCGATCCGGCGACATTCTTCTACCCAGAATTCCCCCGGATTATTCCCAACGATCCGGACTACGCTCCGGGATCTCTGGATCAGTGGGACTAAGGCTCGGGCTCTAAGAGTCCTTGGATAAGGCTCGCTAGAGCTCTCTCGATGCAGATGCGTTCTTCTCTCTCGAGGCTATCAAAGTGGTCTCCGAAGAGGAATGCGACGTCGTATTCGGCGAGAGGCTTCTGAATGCCCACGCGGGCGGTGTAGTCCTGCTGATCCCGAACAGCCATTAGTAAAAAGCGCAGTGCTTCTTTGTGCTGAAACTCAGCCAGCGCCGTTAAGGCGGCACTCGCACCCGCTTCCTCTTGCGCTCCGGCGAGCATCAGCATCTTGCGGTGAAGATAAAGTGCTGCCACAGCAGCATCGAGTGCCGGAGCGTTCCCCATCCGGATGATATCTAGCGGGTCTAAGTTCTTTCCCGAAGGAAGAAGTTTTAGCCATCTCACCCCTCGTTGAAAAACCGCCGATGCCGTTGTCTCGAGGAGCTCGTAAGCCGCTCTACGCCCGAACTCTCCGGGAAAGCCGAGACCTGCCTGGATCTCCTGCCACTGCTGGAGCAGGAGAGCCGCTGAATCATAACCCCGGTTAAGCTCTTCGAGATCGCCTGGGGGTAGGTAAGGTGCAATGACCTCCAATTGGCCACCCCTTGAGACAACCCAACCCACCATATCGACATAGTGAGAGATGTAAAACTTGGCCCCTAGCTCACGTGCACTCGTGACGAAGCCACTGTCGTCGAACTCTTCCAACCATTCGGGTTCCCCTTCCTCTCGGAGGGTAGAGTCCCAGTCTTGGTAAAGGGCTGGGTCAAAGGCATGGAAGGCGGCGCCCGTATTTTCTGGCTGCTTGAGCTGCCCGAGAATCACTGAAGCGTTGGCACGTGTCTCCAACTCACCGAGGATGATCGTCATGAGTTTGCAGCCATCAAGGGTGGCGTAGGCCCGTGTGGCCAAGAGGAAGAGACTTAAAATGAGGGGGAAAGCTCGCACAGGCGGGGAGCTATAGCAGAATTCCCCAGGCCAAACCAGCCCCAACATATGGGCGGTTATCTACAGGTTTTCAATCAGTTAGATATAGTAATGGGCCATCAACCAGCCGTAGTGCGCGGGCACATTGCCGGTATTGCGATCGTCACGGCGATCGTAATGCAGCCGCAGCTCAAAGTGCGGCCTTGGAAACCATTGCACTCCCAACCCCGCGGCGTAGCCCGTTAGGCCGCCGAGGTAAGAATACTCCCCCGAAGCGTAGCCATGCAGGCCTTTGAGGAATTCATAGTCGACGCGTGCATAGGCCGCGGGCCCCAGACCTAACCCCGTACCCGCTACGACATTTTGCAGATCGGCCTGCGCAAGAAGGAATAAGTGTTCGGTGAATCCGATCATCGCGTAGGCACCATAGAGCTTCCGCGTGCGAACCCCATTATCCCCGGCGAAAAAGCTCACACCGATTTTAGAGCGGTCGTTGAGATTCCAACCACCGCGTAGAGCGAAGCCGCGGTCATAGCCAGAATTGAAGAAGCCCAATACCGCCGTTGCGAAAATATCGAAGTGCTCGGCGAGGTAGGAGAACTCGACGTTGTACGTTTCCGTATCTTCCCCCAAACCAATTCCGCGTTTGGTTGCGAGAATATGATCGGGCGTGTTGATACCATATGCATAGAGGAACCGGCCTGCACGTACCGTCCAAGGCGAGGTCTCGGTAGTGCGCCAGAGAGCGTAGTGGCGCCGGCTCACGAACGGGTCAGCGCGGTCTTGGATGCCTGCCGTGGCGACCACTGTGACCGGCCCCGCCGTCACTGCTGCTTCAAGATCGTTCTGCATCCAGATAAAACGCCCAGTAGTAAAGGAGGCGTCCCGTTTCCACATCTGTAGAACGCGGAACTGGCCGCCGAAACTCACCGGGCCCGTATCGCCAACGAGGCCATGGAGTACTCCGCCCTCGCCTTCTTTCGACCAAGTGCTTAAGACTTCTTCGGCTTGCACGCGCCCATAGGCCGTGAGGATGCCACCACCCGTCGGGCTGAAATGGCAGGAAGTGCAATTCACATAGCCATGCCGGATCATCTCCGGGAAGGCGTGGGCCGTGACGGCAGACAAGGCGCAGACTGCAAACAGCGCCCTTAGAGCCGTTTTCATGTCAGCGGGCCTTCCAGCTTCACAGTGACTTCCACATCTTCAGCAACCGTCACCCCGAGAAAACTCGGAGTGTTGATCGCGAAATCCGGAATGCGCGTTTGGAATTTGAAGCCCATGTCGGCTTTGTCTTTGGAGAGCTTCACATCCACCGTGCCAGCGACGGGCTTTTCCACGCCGTGGATCTTCAACACACCCTTGAACGGAACGGCGTTGGCTTCGCCTTCGCCCTTTTTCAAAGTGTCGGGAAGTTTGAGTTCCGTGAACGTAAACTCGGCGTTGGGGAACTTCTCGGTCTCGAGGTACTTCTCTTTCATGTGGCGGTTGCGAAGCGCAATGCCCGTATCCAGAGTGTTGAGCGCGAGAATCGCTTTGCCAGTGACGACACCGTCTTTCACGGTGAGGTTCCCTTGCAACGGTTTGGTTTCGCCCTCGGGCTTTGCCGTACCACGAATTTTCAGCATGCTGGGCTTACCCACCGCCAAAAATTCCACGTTCGCCTGCGTTTTGGCGAAATCCATTGAACGGCCAGTCGGCAGAGCCTGTGCCGGCGTGACATTGGCGAAAAGCGAGCTTCCCATCAGGAGAGCTGCAGCGGCTAGTGTGTTTTTCATGGTGTTTGTCCTTTCGCTGGCGCCGTCATTGGCATGCCGTTTTCAATCCATTTTCGGAGCATTTCCACTTGTTCTGCGGGCACCTTCGTCGGCCCGAGCGGCATATCCCCGTCTTTCACTAAGGTATAAAGCTGGCTGTTGTCTGGATCACCTGGAACGATCCAAGAATTGTCGATGAGTTCCTGCACATTGGTAATGACCACTCCACCCTTCGCTTTTTCAGCGTTGTGGCATTGAACGCAGTGTGGCCCAAAAATCTCTTCGGAGATGGTCTTGTACCAGATCCCCTCTGTCCCAAGATCCAATGGTGGCCCAATACGTTCGTGGTAATTGCAGCTGCTCAACACAAAGGCGAGCATCCCCATTAAAAGGTTTCGACCCATGGGGCCAAACTCTCCTGACGCAGCATTTAAGGCAAATCAAACTCTTCTTTAGAGGGAAATAGCTCTTAACGGGTGTTCAGAGGTAGGGACTGAACAACCGCGCAAAACCATCGCGGAGCCGCATCCAGAGAGGGCGATTATCCAGCTCGCGCATATGGATTGGATTGGACTTGCGGATCATGCCGTCGATGTATTGGTTCATCAGGCGCGTGAATTCGGTGTCGTAGGCTTCGACATTGATTTCGAAATTTAGCCGAAGGCTCCGAGCGTCCCAATTGGCAGAACCCAGCAGTGTCCAATTATCATCAATGGTCATTAGCTTTGAATGATCGAAAGGTGCTGGAGAGGAGTAGACCTCACACCCGCGCTCCACGACCTGCCAGAGTGTTGCGCGAGACGCCCATTTTACCCAGGGCAGGTTGTTCTCGCTCGGCAAAAGGATCTCCACCCGAATGCCACGCAACGCTGCCGTATTCAGCGCCGTGATTAGAGCGGCATCGGGAACAAAATACGGGGTCATGATGCGGATTCGGTGTTTCGCCGAGGAAATCGCGCCCAGTAGGATCCAGCGCGTGTTTTCCAAGTGCAGATCAGGGCCGTCGTCCACACAACGGCCTAAAACGGGGCCCTGCTCCGCCATCGGGGAGACCCAAGTATTGCCCTTGAGGCGCTCCCCTGTGGTGAACTCCCAATCGTCCGTGAAAACTTTCTGGATCCCCTCGACCACCGGGCCACGGATCTCGAAATGGATATCGCGCACAGAGCTCTCAAGCCCACGGCTTACTTCGTGGTTCTCGCGGATATTCATCCCGCCCGTGAAAGCCACCATGCCGTCGATGACGAGAATTTTGCGGTGCAAGCGCATGTTCAGAAAGAAGAAAGAACGGAAACTGAAGACCGGCAAAAAGCGCGCAACGCGCACGCCCCCACGCTTCAAAATGCGATCCATGGGCTTTTTGCTGTAGCGGGCGCCCACATCATCGATCAGCACGCGCACTTGCACGCCCCGCTGTACGGCTTCCGTCAGTGCTTGGGCGAACCGGATCCCGACCGCATCGTGGTCGAAAATATAGGTCGCAAGCGTGACACTATAACGTGCCGACTGAATGGCCGCGAGCATCGCGGGGTAAGCTTCTTCCCCCAGGTACAGGGGCCGGATGGCATTTCCACCAACGGCCTGTGTACGCGTCACTTTGTCACCCAGCCTTAAGAGACTCGCCGACTCTGTCGATACATTCGCCCCCAAAGTCTCGCGGCTTGGAGGCAGGTTCTCACGTGGGCGGATTGCTTTTGCACGGGTGCGGATGCGGTTCACGCCGAAAGTGAGGTACAAAAAAGCGCCGACGAACGGCGAGAGCCAGATGAGGCCCATCCAAGAAATCGCGGAACGCGAATCCCGCTTACGCAAAATCACATGGACGGACGCCAAAAGGGCTGCGGCCAAGCCAAGCCAGCCAAGGAAATAGAAGCTCCATTCAACCGGAGCGGAGTCGCGCAGTCTTTCCAGCACGGCAGGAGTCTAACCTGGGTTATTGAGTGTGGAAAGAAGCAACGCCGGGCAGAACTGGAGCGGCTCTCCAAGCGTCCTTTGGACGAGCTCCTTGCTGGTCCAACGGCCACCCGCCTCGAAGAAACGCTTCCGGAAGCGCTTCCCCTCTAGGGTATCCCATAGCCCTCGAGGTGCCTTGCGGAGCTGACTCAGCATTTGTTGCGCGCCGGCTTCTCCAATGAGGTAGGCATTGAAGGTCCCATCATAGCCCGTGAGGAACTGGTAAGAGGCAATCGCGCGGGCTTCCTTGGGCAAGGGGTATAGGTATTTCGCATAGACCTCTCGCTCAAGCCGGTGCATGGGGCGCGACTTGCTGGAATGCATCTGGGCATCCAGAACTGTGTCGACAATGCGATCCCGGAGCGAGTGCGCGATCATCGCCGTCCGAGACAGCGCCACAGCGCGAACCATTTCTGCAGGCATGGGCGCGTCCGTTTTGTAGTGGCTCCCAATCGTCGATAAAACCTCGGGCTCCCACGCTAGACGCTCCAAGAAAATCGAAGGCATCTCCGCTAAATCGGGAGCATTGTCCAAGCCCAGCACCCAGAAAGGTTGCTGCGAGAGGCCCATATGCAACGCATGCCCTAGCTCGTGGAAGAAAGACCAAAGATCCTCGATCGAAAGCAGCACGGGACTACCGTCGGAAGTTTCTGGATACGCGGTATGCACCGTGACGGAGGGGCGCACATGCAGCCCTTGATGCCGCAAACTGCCCGCCATGGGGTGGCAAAAGAAACCGGGCTCCTTGTTCGGCCGGTGAAACAGATCTAAAGCCATCTTGAACAAAGGCTTAGACGTCTGCTTGTCCAATACGGCCCAGATCTGGACCTTGGGATCCCAAACGGCGGCGTCTTCCACGCGTTCAAAACGCAGGTCAAATAGTTCGCCAAAGTAGCGGAAGCTTCTTTCAATGACTCTGTCCAACGGCAGGTATTCTCGCGCTGAGTTTTCATCCAGCCCGAGACTTTCGATGTATTTTTGCCGACAGTACTTTACATCCCACAACTTAGGTTCGCGTTTGAGATGCTTGCGCATCCAACGCTTCTCCGTGGCAAACCCCGCCTCCGTCATCCGTGCTAGCTTGTTCAGCTGCGAGATTAGACTCTTGGGTGTAAGCACCGCATCGCTGAGTGCCACTTCCAACCAAGAAGAATACCCATCGCGCTGCGCGATCCGGCGGCGGGCTGCCGTGATGAAAGCTGCGCGCCGTTCATTTTCCTCGCTCGCGCCTAGATAAGTGGCTGTGTAAACCAAGCGCCGCGTAGATTCGCTACTGCAGTACCTGAGAACTGCGTCGGTATGTGCGGAGAGGGAGGGATCGATTTCGTAGGAGTCGTCTTTCGTAGGAAACGCCCCCAATAAGCTTTCGGGGACTCCCGCCAGCTGCGCCTTCGATAAAAGGAGTTTTTCTTTCGGGTAGACGTTCTCTACGAACGTGTCCGTGAGCTCTTCGAGCCCGGCGTAGAGCCCTTTGCGTTCCCAAGAATCTAAGGTCGTTTTCAAGTGAGGCGATGGGATCTGGAAGTACGCTTCCATCAAATCCAAAACGCGGGCCTGCCGCGTACCATGCGTGATGTGCGGACGCACCAGCGCGACACGTTCCGAAAGCAGTTTATTTTGGAAGACGTCTTCCACCCATTTTCCCAGCCGACGTTTTTGCGCACGCGCGGCCTCCGCGAGCGGCGTGTCGTTCTGCGCTGCCGGGATGTAATCGATGGACTGCAAAGTTGAGTAGACTGTTCCCAAAAGCGCATCGAGCGCGGAAACGGTGTTCTCGAAACGAACCTCTTGTAGAGGAACGGCGAGTATCTTTCTTAAAGTAGCCCTGGAGCGGTTTAGCAACCGATCGATGTGAGAGACGAGTTCTCCAGGAGATTCCGGAAAAACCATCGGGTCCAAAAAGACGTCGTGCTGCTCGCTCAGCTCTTGAAGAGCCTTCTCGCTAATCCCCCATGAGGGAAAAGCACACCACAGCACTAGAAAGAAAAAAGCCCCAACCCCAGAAGCGCCCACAACACTTTGATGCCTGAGCTAAAGAGGCTGG
>JAIEOG010000391.1 GCA_019750655.1 bacterium | reverse complement strand
CACAGATTATTTGTCGATAAAGTGAAACCCCAGACGGCTAGCAGCAGTCTGGGGTTTTTGTTTGGAAAACTACTTGGCCAAGTCGCTGATGTCGGCTTGCGAGAAGATTTTTTGAATATTAGTGCGTCCGTTGATTACCTGAACGATAGCCGCTATCGACGCACTCGATGCGTTGAGCGATTTCCGATAATACCCCACCGTGACTAGGTAGTTGCTGAAGCAACCTACGTAACCACACCCACCGTGCAAGAAAGCCACATCGGGGGTGAGGCTAGGTAGCATTTTCTGCTTTGTCAGTTCGTCTACCTGGGTATTCACATCTGCATTGGTCTTGGCAGCGATCAAATCTACCAGTGCATTGCCTGCCATGGTGCGCTTATCCGGCTGCATTGGAGATCGCGCTAAGCTTAGAGAAGAAACACACAGAACGGCCGCTAGGGCCACTTTGGAAAAAGTCATACAACTCCCATTTTGAGCCCCCCAACCAAAAGGAGCTTTGAACGCAGGCTACGGAGGAAGCGGTTGTTGGTCAACGGGGGGCTGCTATAATATTTCCCTATGAAAACTCTTCTCCTCTCACTAGTCGCAGTACCGTTTTTGATCGCTTACGCCATGCCTTCAAAGAACACGGATACCACCGCCAGCGGTGCGGGCTGCCAAGGCCCGGTTTACGCTTTCGATCCCACCTGCGCGAGCAACTGTCCGCCGGCCGAGTGCCAGGACGTTTCGTTCGGCCAGGATGGTTCTGAGTACCAGTGCTGCGAATAAAGGAGTAACGTAAGGGCTCATGAGCGAGAACCCAACCCCAGTGGATCCGGCCGCGCCTCCTGTTGCGGATGGAGCCAAAGCACGTAGAGAACTCGTACGTGCTTTAGTTCTTTGCGCGTTTGCTGTGATCTTCGTTCGTTCGTTCCTCTTTGAGCTTTTTAAAATTCCTTCGAGCAGCATGGTTCCCACTCTGGAGATTGGCGATTACATCGTCGTCTCCAAGTTCAATTACGGTTTGGTTTTTCCCTTCACTAGCTGGGAGTTTGTGGGGTGGTCGACACCGAGGCGCGGGGACGTGATTGTTTTTCTCTACCCGAAAGACGAATCGCTTTATTACATCAAGCGCGTCGTTGGCTTGCCGGGCGATAAGATCGAATTCCGCGGGAAAGATCTTTGGATCAATGGCGAGGCCGTGCCGAAAGAGCCGATTGAAGACGAAGCCGTTCGCGCGGCCTTGCTCAGAGAATCGGGCGATAGCGGGGAATTGTTCTGGGAAAATCTCGCGGGCGTAAAGCACCCTGTGAAATATTCCAGCTATGGCTCGGGCCTATCTGAGGGGGCAGCCCAGTCGCACGAAGTCGCCCCTGATCACTTTTTCGTGATGGGCGATAACCGAGACGACTCTTACGATAGCCGCTCCTGGGGTGATGTTCCCCGCAGCAATATCCGAGGGAAAGCGCAGCTAGTCTGGCTCTCGCTCAACCGCGACGCCAGCTGGTCGGGCGATAAAGTCCGCTGGAGCCGCGCCTTCTCCGCAATTCACTAACGGATCATGCTAGCCAGGGCCGCATCGCAGTGGGGCGCGAGCGCGCGCATCCCACTTGCCACTGCCGCAGGTGTATTTACGGCCGCTCGAAAAGCTGTACTGATATTGCGCAGCCCAGTGGCCATGCCAAAAACGGTCCGGTAGCCGGACCGATTTTCGGGAAAAACGACGGTCCGGGCTGTTAATACTTCTTTTGCAGCGGGTGCCAGGGCCTGAGACGTATTATAGGCTTGATCTCGACCCGCTTTGGAGCGGGCTAGCTTGGAAACAAGAAACCTCACAGTGGCTCCCTCTTTACCTAATCTGGGGAGTCCGGTGCTGGGAATGGCCTTTCCGTCGGAGAAAACCGCCACCCCTCCCTTCGTATCTGCGATGATATCGATCATTGCATATTTGGCCGGTTCGTTTTCCAGGAGCTTCTGGAGAGAGGCTAAATCCTTTGCGTGCAGGGTTTTAACGCCCGCCTCTGGTTGGCCCGGTTTCTTACGTAAGTCTAAAACGAGTCTCTCTGCAGCCTCTAACGGCGGAGCCATCCGCTCGGGAGTGGTCTCCATCCCGTACCTCCGAACTGCTTCAAGGGCGGCTGTCGCGAGCGCATAGGAGATGAGCCCTACACCGTGGCTGTGGGAGACGCTACTGAGGGCTCCTGCGAGCTCCTCTTCTTCTTCCCACTCGTCTTTCAGTGCATCAGCGGCAGCGATGGGGGCAAAAACATGGCGGATAGCCATGCCGGCTTGGTGAAACACCCCTTGTTTGCGGCCGGCAAGGGACTCCTTCTGAAAAGGCCTGTCGGCGCCTTTGTATTTCAGTGCGTCTGCCATCTCACGGCGGCCGTAATCCCAATGCTTTTTAACAATGCGTTTGTATTCCTCATAGTCTTCTGGGATGCCGCTGGTTAGATTGAGCAACTTACCACCAGAAAGAGTGAAGCCGATTTTTTGTTCGAGGTCGTCAATTTGAGGATTGCCGGTGCGATCAATCCAATGATCCACTTGCAGCTGGTTTGCTTTCACTCGCCGATCATTCATATTAAAGCCGTGGACATTTTCTCCCACCATCGTGGCGATATCGTCGATATAACCGACTCTGGTCGCTACAACGTGTTTAGCCAGATGTTGGCCTACTTCGATTGGGTAGGAATCGATGCTGCCGGCTGAGAAGTAGACTTTTTTGCCATTCTGAATGATGTAGGGTGCGTTCATCAGAGTGGGTTCAGAGATAGAGGCGCGCGAGGCCGTGCTTAAGGTTTGATCGGTGATGACTGCGGTGTCTGGATTCACCACGCTATCGGGAAACATCTGCGCCATGGGTGAGCGGAAACCCACCAGGTGTTTTCCGGTGTCTGGATCGGTCCAATAAGTTTCCGTAAGAGTTTTTGCACCGTTGCGGCGCTGGCCCACTTCGTCTGGGGAGTAGTCCACACGGGCCGCGACCATAACAGACCGAATTCCCTTATCCGCAGAAAAGGGCACATCAAAAATCTTGGGAGGGCCTTCAACGGGGATTTCTAGCAGTCCCGGACCGAAGAGGTCGGTCTTAAACTCAACCTGGGGCCTGTCTTTAACTTCGCGGCCCAAAGTGGCGAGGGCATTTTTTGCAACGAGACCCAGCGCACCCGTGCCTTCACCTAAATCGGGATTTACCTTCTCGCGTAGTAGCATTTCGTGGAATTCGCGCGATTCTATTATCCTGCGCCACTCCTTCGGATCCTTGCTGATGTTCATGATCTGGTTGGCTACGGATGATCCACAGGTGGAGATAATGACATCCGGGGTCCAACCGTGCTCCATTCCGTACTCGACCATGCCCAAGAACGAAGCCGTCTGGTGACCTCCGCCCGCGAGGACAAGAGCCTTGTCGTACGGCTTATCATCTGCGTAGTTGGTTGACGCAAAGCTTAATAAAACCGTCGATAAAACAAGGATTCTTCGCATTCTAAAAGGATACCATAGGCGTGTTAGACTCAAATGTGCCCTTAAGAGACGAGTGCAATCTTTGCTCCCAAGGAACTTACTCAGATAGCACCGATAAGGCGCTGGTCCGCTCCAATATTGCGCGCTTTGCGAACGAGAGATTCGAGGTTTGGCGCTGTTCCAATTGTGCTTCGCTCCATAGCCGACAGACGGTGGAGTTGTCCCGCTACTACCAAGATTATCCAATGCACCGCGGGGCGAAATCTTGGGTGAGCCGGCTCACGCACCGCGCCCATATCAAACACCTAGAGCGCATGGGGTTGAAAAAGGGCGATCGTGTGCTGGACTTTGGTTGTGGCGTCGGCGCGTTGGTAGAGGCTCTAAGTTCGGCTGGCTATGAGAGCCAGGGCTTTGATCGTTACAACCCTGCCTTCAATTCGCCCGAGATCTTGGAACGCCAGTATGACTTTATTGTGCTTCAAGATGTCTTGGAGCATGTGGAAGATCCGGTCGAGCTGCTAGCGGAACTCGGAAAAATCTTGTCGCCCGCTGGCCGTATTTATATTGGAACTCCAAATGGGGCTCAGTTGAGTTTGAAAAAAGCAGAGACCTATTTGCACTCGCTACACCAACCCTTCCACTTGCACATCTTGTCGGATCAGGCGCTGCGCCTGATCGCTGAGAAGCTAAAGTTTCGCGTTTGTCAGATGAATGATCGATTTTTTGGGGATACTCTTTTCCCCTTTTTAAACATCCGCTTTGCCCTTTTTGTCATCGAAGCAAATGGCAACACTTTTGACTCTGCCGATGTGGAGCGAATCCCTCTCAGTTGGAGGCTTTTAACACCCCGGGCATTTTTCTTCGCTTTCTTTGGGGGATTTTTCCCAACGCGGGATCAGATTTCCGCAACCTTAGCGTTATAATAGCGGGATGCGATGGTTCGGTTTAGGAGCGTTGTTAAGCATCATAGGCTTTGGCTGTTTCCGTGCGTGGCTCTTACACTACGGATTCGGCGTAAACATGGCGCCTCTTTTAGTGGACTACTGGACGGCGCCGCTAGTTTGGGTCTTCACTTCCCTGTCGCTATTGACGCTGTTTCTAAAAAGGCAAAGGCGGAGCTAGGTGGTTTACTTCACAGGCGCATATCTTTTGTTCCACATAGGCCTTCTAGTCTATTTGCGCCGAGGGTTGGCGCAGATCACTCCCTTGCCTCCTCTACAAAAGGAGGGCGCTCCTTGGCCTGCTTTGACCCTCATCGCACCCGCCCGCAATGAAGAGGGAACCTTGAAAGGAAAAGGGCCCGCTTTTCTGGATCTAGATTATCCAGGCCTTCAATTCATTTTGCTCGATGATCGCTCGACCGATGCGACTCGGTCCTTGCTTGAGCAAGCCGCTCGCGGAGACTCTAGGGTGCGAGTGGTGGGTATCGATGCACTCCCCTCAGGATGGCTCGGCAAGAACCATGCATTGAATATGGCGGCAAACCTTTGTGCCACTGATTTGCTTTTGTTTGCGGACATAGACGCGGAGATAAGCTCTGATTTTTTGAAACGCGCGGTTCGCTTGCTGGAAAAAGACAGACTCGATTATCTGACTGCGATGGCACAGCTTAAATCCAGCTCAATCATAGCCCTCCCAGTCTTAGGGAGCTTTGCCTTTGGCTTCATGCTGGCGCTTAAACCTTGGTTAGGGAAAAACCCAAGGTCAGACAAAGCCACGGGTATCGGGGCTTTTGGACTCGTTCGACGGAGCGCTTATCTTGCCAGTGGAGGCCATGAGCCCATTCGCTTGCGGCCAGACGATGATCTCAGGATTGCAAAGCTACTCAAGAAGCGTGGCTTTAAAGTAGATTGCGTCTGGGGTTGGCCCGGTGTGCGCGTGGACTGGTACGAAAGCATTTGGGCAATGGCCCGTGGATTGGAAAAAAATACTTTTGCGGCCTTTGAATATTCCCTAGTGCAGGTGGTGGTCGGCTTAGTTTCACAAATAGGGGTCTTACTCCTGCCTTATATTCTTCTACTGACCTGTTCGGGGCTTTCTCGAGCTTTCGCGGCTCTATCCGTATTAGCTCTTTCAACGGCTTATCTCAGCGTTGCCGTGCCTGGCGGCTTTCCTGTGTGGACAGCGCTTTGTTTGCCTTTCGCAGCAGCTTCAACGTTTTTTATTTTCACCCGTGCCGTGGTGCTGACGTTGTGGAACCAGGGGATCTATTGGCGAGACTCGTTCTACTCTCTAAAGGAATTGAAAAAAAACCAGGATTAAGATTTCGAGCGAATGCGCACGGTGTGAGTTCCGGCGAGGGGCGAACTGCATTCCACTCGTTGGCCGTTCTGGACATACCGGCATCTTAGCTCGGGCGGTGACGTCTGGATTTCAGGGGAAGAGGGAACGAATAGCACCGTCGTGCCCTGGCTCGGATCATTGTCCCACGTTAAGCTATAACCCCCACCGCTCTCGCCGGCCGTTTTAGGCATTCCTGCAATTCGCTCAGCGAAGGGCTTCACCCGGAAGCGCCGGAACTTTCCTTCAGAATCTAAAATATGTGTATCTTCTGCGTTCCAATGGTCTCGGGCCTCGGGAGTCCAATCGGGAGTATAAGACCATTGAAAGTTAGAAACAAAATGGCGGTCCCATTCAGCATACTGAGCCTCTATGGGCTCCACTCCGAACTCACCAATGGCCCAGGGCACATTCCACTTCGAGGCTTGCTTCTGAATTTTTCCTACCTCACTCCGGGTGAAATCGACGAAGCGCTTACCGAAGATGAGGGTTTGGATGTCGTAATAGTGTGGAGCTAAAATGAAGTGGTCGAATGTCGGCCGTGTTAGATTGGGCGAAACCGTCAAACCAGGTGCAATGCTGATCCTACCGAGCGAGGGTTCAAGAAAAAGTATTTTCTGAGGATCTTTTTTCTGAAGAATGCCGGCCATGTCTGCATAAAGAGGCAAGAGATCGGAATCCCAATCCCCCCAAGGCTCGTTCAGATCGTAACCAAGCACCTTTGGGCAATCGTTTAGTAACTCCACCAGGGTTTCTGCCATTTTTAAGAAACGAGCCCGCACTTTCGAGCCTGGGGCATAAAGGCTTCGAAAGGACTCCTTCGTCTGCGCGTCCGTTAGTTCTTTCAAACCCCAAGGGGCGCAGGCATCCGAGTTGTCTGGTTTCTTTAACGGGGCAGCGACTGTCCAATCGGGGAACCCCGCTCCGCAACCATCCGTGGCGAAACGAGAATAGGCATCTTGGTGAATATCTACGAGGACGTATATTCCGCGCTTAGCCGCCTCCTTAACCACGTTCTTATACCAAGTGAGATACGGCCGGTCGTAAACCCCTTCTTTGGGTTCGGCGGCCTCCCAAATGAAGAGTAAGCGGATCGCATTGATCCCCCACTTGGGTAACGGATCCAAATCCGATGCACGAAAACCGGAGGTAAATGGAGGGACCTTCATGCTCGCCGAAACATTTAGGCCACGAAAAACGGCAACGCGCCCGGAACTATCTCTTAGATAGGTGCCTTCCGTGCTCCAGTTTGCAAAAACAGGAGCAGAAAAAGCGAAAAGAAGCGCGAGAGTTCTCACAGGGGTAAATGTTACCGCATTTTTTTTAACGGCGAGAGCGAAGATACTTTCGGAAAGTATAACTAAACGGGTCGGCCTCGATAAGGTTTGAGTCCAGTTTATGGGCGATGGCTGAATGTTTAGCCGGGTATTCAGACCAGTGGGCTGAAGGGTGAAGGTGGTGCACTGTGTGAAACCCTGCGTTGAGCAAAAGCGTGTTCCACCAGGGGCTTACAAAGTCTCGGGAGGATCGGTAATCGTCTTCCGAATCCGTTGAGACATGTTGAATAAAATTGATGGTGTGCAGAAAGAAAATGCTTAGTTGTCCGGGCAGAATGAGAAAGAAAAACGCTTTCCAGGGATTAATCAGCAGGAACAACCCATTCACAGCTAAGAAAACAGCATAGTAACTCGCCCAGTCACGGAAGATCCCGGGTCTATGGGAATAGAGCCGTCGGATAATGCGCCCATAGCCCACCATAACCTGCCGAGAGCAATGGAAGTGGTAAGCAAGGAGAGTGCGAACCCCTTTTCCATCGGAAACTTTGTAAGTGGCGGTCCAGTCTTGGTCGGTATTTCGGTGCTTATGGTGGTTTTGTAGGTGCACCGGGATAAAGATCACCAACGGGTGCCCATAGAAAATGGCGAGGTAGTGGGATGCCAAGCGATTCCAGGGACGCCGGTAAAACAAGGGCAGATGTGCGTGGTTGTGACCGACCAGAACCATCAGGAAGGCCAAAAGGAGCGCTAATGGGTATGTCACCACCAGCCAGGGAGATGCCCCTAGGTGCCAGTTTAACCAGAGTACTCCGGCGGCGGCCGCAGCATAGAAGAGGCTTTGAATGTCCTTTCGGTTCCGCATAACTCCACCTGGCGGAATTGCAACCCAAGGGCCACGAGGCTAGGCGTGTAGACAGGGTGAGTACAAAGTAAAATGGCGCACATTGCGCTACGCATGCACAGTACTTAATCAGGTTGCCAGCTGTTTACGCGGGGAGGTTTTCGTCGACGGCGAGGAGTGCGGCTCCGAGGCTTCCGCTTAGGTTGCCGAACTTTGCGGGCAATATTCGGACATTTTCCCCTACCGCGGGGAAGGCATGGTGGCGTACCCAGCTCTGGAGCTCTTCCAGGTAAGGGGCGACGCCTAGGCTCACCTGCCCGCCTAACAAGATCGCCTCTGGATCAAAGACATTGGCCAGCGTCGTGAGCGCGTTCTTGAAATCGAAAAGGAACTTTTCAATGACGGGCGCGAAACGTGGGTCGCCGGGACTGGAAAAAACTTCCTTAGAAGAGATATCGCCCGCATTGCGGCGGATGGCGGTGCCCGAGCAATAGCGTTCGAAGCAACCGCGGTGCCCGCACGGGCATTCTTCTCCGTTGGCATAAATCGAAAAATGCCCAAGCTCGCCGGCGGTTCCTGTAGCGCCGCGCAGGAGTTTGCCATCACATACGATGCCGCCACCCACACCTGTGCCGAGAGTTAGTAGGACAAAGTTGCGCAGGTTTACCGCATTGCCCATTTTCCATTCCGCAACGGCAGCACAGTTGGCGTCATTATCTACGGATACGGGCACGCCGAAATCTTCTTGGCCCCATTGTTTGAGGGGAACATTTTTCCAACCAGAAAAATTGGGCGAGTTGCGTACAACGCCGCGGTGGCCATCCACCGAACCGGCGCAACCTATGCCTACGACTTCGGGAGAAAAACCGAGTTCTTGAAACTGCCGGTGCGCTTCACGCAAAGTGGCCCGCACGATCTCGGGGCTTTCCCCGGCATTCGAGGCTATTTCCAGCTGGTGGAGTACCGTACCGGGTGTTTCGAGAGCCACGGCTTTGAGCCGCGTTCCGCCGATATCTAGCCCCAGCGCTCGGTGTTTCTTAAGCATCGCCCCGTCATACTAATAAAAGAAGAAAGTGGCGAGCCAAACCACGGTGGGGTACGCTCCCGGCCAATGTCTTCTCTTGTTTCTATCGAAGATCTTACTGTCCGTTACGGCCGCGCTGTCGGTGTTTCGGGCTTAAACTTAGCAATCTCCTCCGGCGAAGCGGTGGGCCTTCTTGGAGCGAACGGGGCTGGAAAATCCAGCACAGTCCGAGCGCTTTTGGGAATGGTTAAGCCCGCCACGGGCAAAGTCAGCCTCTTTGGGATGGCGCCCGGATCGGTCGCGGCAGTCCTCAGGCCATCGAACGCTGCCAACG
>JAIEOG010000036.1 GCA_019750655.1 bacterium | reverse complement strand
GTTAATCCTGCAAACAGTGTTTTCATAGTTCCTCCGCTGGCCACCGTTAAATAGGTGCTGAACAACGTCAATTTAAAATTGAACAACGTTCAAAAATGACTGGATTGCACAGATCGTTAGGATCGGGTAGCTTCGCTGCCCGTGGCGACCAACTCCCCCTCTATAGCCGGCGCGTTAGGACTCAAGGTCCGCAAGCACGACGAACGCCGTCTCGAGCTCATTGAAGAATCGATTCGATTGATTGCTGCCGGAGGGATCGAAGACCTAACCTTCGACAAACTAGGCAAGCGCTTTGGAATGAAGCGATCTCTCGTCGCTTATTACTTCAAGAGCCGCAAAGAGCTCTTCTTAGATGCTGTTCGTTATGTCACCGCAACGGCGCAAGCAATGACAGAAAAGCGTGTGGCCGAGGCACGAAGCCCAGAGGATAAGCTGTTTGCAATCATCCAAGCAGCTCTGGATTGGTACCAAGAGCACCCGGATCAGGGCGCAGTGTTTCTTTTGTTTTACTTCAATTGCTCGCACGATGCCTCGCAAAGGGAAATCCAGACGGAGATCCGCGAGCAAGGGGCTCAGCGCATGGCGGTTTTATTAGGTATGCTTGGCGCAAAGCGCAGCAAAAAACGCCTCTATGCTCTTGCGAAGACGATTCAAAACCTGATCACCGGTTTTCTCATTGATTTAAGAGTCACCAACCCTTCGATGAGTTTCAACGAAGCGCGCAGTGCGATTCTATCGAGTATCCAGACTCTTCTTCGGGAAGACGATGTCAAAGCTTAGTCTCCTGCTGCTGGCGCTGGTGCTCGGCATTTGCAACGATTCTTTCGCGCGCTCTTTAGCTATTCCGTATGTTTTTACGACTAAGAAAGTCCGCGCCTTTCTTTTTGTTCCCCAGGATTTTTTCCGACGGCCCATTCCACCCATCGACGGCTTTGAGGGGCATTTCTTAGACTTTGGATCCGTATCAACCATCCGCTACGGTGCCGATGCCGCGGACAAACTCTACCCCATGCTTGAGGCCTACTTCGTCGGGCGCTTGAGCCAAAAGGGCACTCTTCCTGCGGACGAGTATAAAATGCGCCAGGCACTCGCCGAGCTTCGAGCGATCGGGAGCGGCCGTTATGCAGGCGTCGCTTTTACATCACTGGATCGCCCTTACCGCGTACTCGGAGTGGTGAGCTTTCCGACACCCGAAAACGATTCCGCGACTCACCGCGACCCTTTGCTTTGGGAGAAGCGGCTCTTGGGGAGAGGGCTCTCCACCGGGTTGCCGATCCTCCCCACGAAGTTTCGAAAGACGCCAGAGCCCGTGTTCGGTTTTGCCGATCCTCCGCAACCGAACGGCCTTCCCATCCATTACGTCGAGAGCCCTTGGTGGACAGGCTCTGATCAAGAGATCAAGACCTGGGCGATGACACCAAGCTTGGAGATGGATTTTTCTGCGTGGGGCTATTTTCTCGCGGAGACGCACAAGCTGACGCGCAGAGGTAGCCGCGCCGTCACTCAAGAGGAGTTTCTGCGGCACCGTGGCTCTTGCAATAGCCCTCGTGGCAGCAATGCGATTGCGTGGATGCCGGAGTGCAGGCCTTGGATTGAAACAGTCTTGCCCAAGCGCGC
Source organism: bacterium (assembly GCA_019750655.1). Classification (GTDB taxonomy): domain Bacteria; phylum Bdellovibrionota; class FAC87; order UBA2466; family UBA2466; genus JAIEOG01. Next base: position 7,547 of record JAIEOG010000036.1, on the reverse strand, counting down.
CCTGGATATTCTGGACTCGGGAGCCGTCAATAGCCTTTGGTACAGCGGTGAACTGGGGAAGGCTTGGATCGACGTCATTTCCGATAAGGTGCATTTGCCGATTATTTTCTTGGGGAAAAATCCAGAACTAGGTGTGCGCATTGCGCGCTACTCGATGGAGTTTGATGTAACGCAAGCCGAGTGGGAGCGGGGGCATTCTCCACTCCTAGATCACTACCTCGAGATGGGCTGGGAGATTTTCGATAGCTGCCCCAATCCCGACCGCCCTAAGGGAATGCGCACAGTCGTGGCCACGATGAGCCGCGACAGGTGGGTGACAAAGGCGGGGGCCTTCTTCGGGAGACGCTGGCAGCGGCGCCCGGGCTTTCTCGATATTACTTTCGACCCCCACTGGGCCGAGCAAGAAGTGAAAGCGGGCTGCATCCCTGCCATTACGCAGTAGTCCGGCGTGGGCTTTATTCTCCCGTTTTTTCGGGGCCCGGAATTTCCGTTTTATACATTGGGGCTTCGGCTAGCGTCTCAACCGCCAGTACTTTTGCTCCGCCTTCGATCAACGGCACAATTTCTTCCGCAGCGACACGGTAGTGGATTTCAGTATCTACAAAGCTGTCGCGTACTACGAAATAGGATTTGCGCTGTAAGTCGAAGGGATCGATGGCAGTGCCATAGCCTACGAGATTGCTCGCGTGGGCCAGTTCCGAAACCGGCTCGGGGCGAATCCAGTCTTCTTGAACCGAACGTGCGCTGTATTTATGCAAGATGGCGGGCGTGACGCCAGCTGCCAGGAGTTTGCGCAGCTGAAGCTCGGAGAGCCGTGTACTGAATTCGAATGACTTCTTAATGCGGGTTATCCGATTGGGGATCGAGTTGATGTCCTTAGCGATCCATTCGTATTCGTTGAAAGGGTTGTCCTGCTCCGGAGACAGCGGCTCTTTCTTCAGCAGCGCCGTGGCTGCGAAGAATTGTGCACCACGATCCAGCTTGAAATAGAGACGGTGCCCGGTGCGGCCCGTGTCTTTCTCGAGAGCCTGTTCCAAGGGCGAAAAGACCTCTGGTAAGTGCCAGTCGGCCATGAAAAGGCTGTACGCCAGCGCCGTCGATAGCTGGGGTGTTTGGAAAGTCTCCATATCGGACACCAAACTAAAAGCTACGCAAGCGTTCGACTTTCCTTGTGAGCGAGGTTTTTGAAAGCGATGGGAGAGATCCACGGATTCTGGAAGCGTCTCAGGGATCTTAGCATCCAGAGAACCTACCAAGCTCTGAAACTCTTCTTCCGTGGCGGGTCTAAATTCCTCGAGCGCCTTCGTCCGGTATCGCGTTGAGTGGTATGAGGCCAAGAGTTTATTCAGAGCGCCTTCCCAGCGCTGCCGACGCTTTTCGCGGCCTTGCCGCTTGTCCTGAGGGGATACCAGTGTTTCCTGGTGTTCCAACTGCTCCAGCTTTTCCTCTTCCAACACTTCGCGATTTTGGCTGTCAGCGAAATTAACCGCCCAGGTTGCGGAAAGCGTCGAGGGATCGGTAAATACTTCCTTGAGTTCCTCGGAGCCTAACAACAACGTCAGCATTTCAGTGCGTTCCAGATCGACTTTGTTCAAGTGCTCTGCCGCGTAAAGGATTTTGGATAGGTAAGGGAGGTCCGGCAGCTCGATGCTATAGCGATCGGAAAATACCTGATAGCCAAGCTCTCGAAACTTGGCTCGTGCGGCACGGCCGTCCAAGATATCCGCAACGGGTTTGCTCTCAGCCGCTTCCTTTTGGATCTGCTCAGTCTCTGGATCTTGCAACTCCTTCAAAAGTACCAAGCCCAAAGGCTGAATGCGAAGCTGCTTCACATTGAGCGGCATGGCTTTGCCCAATTCCCCAGGTGTCAGGATTTGCTGGCTGATCGCCGAGGGTCGGTAGTCGACAAACTTCTTATCTTCGGCATTGGAGCCTCCGAGTTTTTGCGCATCTCCGATGGTGCGAAGGGTGGTTTCCGAGCCCAGGGATTCCAGCATGCCTTCCGCCTGTCCAACATAGTAGAGGCTATCCTCTTTCATCTTGATGGTGGTTTGGAGGGCGTCGGGCAGCCAAATGTGCTCACTAAACCGTTGAAGCTTTTCACGCAATTCGGCCAGATCTGCCTCGAGGCGCTGTCGGTGCTTTTGGAGGTTTTTCTGCGACTCGGCTTTGTCGGCGTAGACGGGAGCCGTAGCTAAAAACAGGCAGAACAGTGTCCGCACCACCATCAGAAAATCCCCAGGGTTTTTGAAGTGGCGCAATTTAACATGTTTCCCAGGGGGGCCGATAGAGACCATTTTCGGCACCCCCTAAGGGCTTTTAGGGCTTTTTGAATAGGCGCCGGAAGATGATCGGCGAATAGTTCAAGCTGTTGTCTAAGTCATGGAATCCAAAGTAGGGATCGTCGGCCTCTAGACGGCGCATATGTTTTTCGAGCTCGCTCGTCCAGCCGGCACGCGCTGTCTTTACGAATGCGGTGAATTCCGTCTGTTCGAGAACCTTGGCCAGAGCGGAGATGGTCTCTGGAATATCAAAGTCTTCTAAGTCGCCCAAGCCCACGACGTAGCGGTCCCATTTAGCACGGGGAAAGTCTTCCTGAACTTTGACCACTTTTCGGAGGCCAGTGGCGTAGTCGGTGCCGCCTCCAAACTCGCGGCTGAAGAACTCTTCTGCATCGACATAAACGTGGGCGGCAGAATCAAAAATCACATAGCGGAAAACAACCTTAGGGTACTTCTGTTCGAGTAGCACCTTCAGATCATAAGCGACTTTTTTGGCGACCCGCAGGCGCTCGCCCATCATGGATCCCGACCCATCCAATACGTAAGTGACCTGTGCGTTAATCTCGGGCCGCTTCTCCTCGTCGTGGTCGCGCACATGCCAATCGGAAGGGCGCAATAAGCGTATACCTTGGCGCAAGAGCTCACGGCGCGGAGTTTCTTCATCTCGGTTCGCGACCATCGCGCGCCTGTAGGCCTGGCGTAGGATGCGAGCCGTATAAGCCTCGCCGTCACGCCGCTGGTTTCCCCCCTCGACCATGCGCTCCTTTTCAGGAGAGTGAACGCCTTTCGGGCGGAGATTAGGCAGTTCAATCGTTTCGCCCAGGACCTTGGCATAAAGCTCTGGCGGAATTTCGACATAGCCTTCGTCCGACTCGCCTTCGCCGGCCTGGTCTCCAGGATCCTGCCCTGGTTCAGGATCCCCTTCGCCTTCTTCTTCGCCGCCGGGATCTTGGCCTTCTTCGGTGTCCCGATCCCAGTAGTGATCCCCTTCTTTGCCTTCGACTTCCTCGATGCCCAGCCCATCGTCGCCATCGAAGACGCCTGTGCGGGTCGTGGCTTGTGGGCTCAAATTGGCCCGTTCACCAAAGGCGACCATTCGGTGGCGTTGGTCGAATTGGAATGTGGGAATCGTGGGCAGGGCTTTAAGACGGATTTTCCCGCCTCCCTGCTGAATGCCGCCGCGAGTGCTGAGAGCTCTTTGGAGCGCTTGCGCCATGCGGCTATTGAGAAAACTCCAGTAATGCGAGATCGCGGAAGCCGCGGTGGGGGCGTGGGCGAATAGACTTGCGGGGACGGACTCGCCAATCGACTTGGTGATTTCGGCGGCGGTGCCTGCGGACGGCAGCTGCGTCCGTGCCGCGCGTGTCCCCGGAGGCTCTTCGCCTAGGTATAGGTCGTCTTTGAACTCCGTTAAGAACTGAGTCCATTTCTCGCTGAGTTCTTTGTCGGCTTCTTTTTTCTCTACATCCCAAACCAGCACATTTCCCGCAGGGTCGACCCGTACTTCGATGGGGGAAACCACGGCCCGTTTCCGCTCTTCTCTGGGAAAGGAATGACCCCAGGGCGATATTCCCCAGAGAGAAGAACGCACGGTTTCTAGCCGAACGGGCTTCTGCATGATCTGGGAATAGACGTAAAGCGTCTGCACCATGGAGCGACGCTTGAGTGGTAACTTCAGGCCATAGACGTCCTCAAAGCCGAGGAGGATTTCTCCCGTTTCTGGAACGTTTAAGTTCTTCAAGACCACGCGGGGCTGCGAGGACCGGAAATCAGCGACCGACTTGGCGATCTGGGGGCGAATACGATCGGGGTCATTGGTTACGATGCGGTATTGAGTGACTGGCTCTTGGGTGTCCGGGAAAGGCAGATCTTGCCATTCTTCCCAGGTGGCCTTGCGGACCAGTTTCAAGCCTTGTTCCGAAATCCAGTTATCGTCGAGAGCGAAAAGGATCGCGTCGAAGCTGTCCCGCTTGCGGAGGATTTCATCGGTTGCGTATTGGATGAACAGCCGATCTCGCTCCATGCGTGGGAGATCCTTGATCTCGGGCCGCGCATTGAACTTCTTTCGCAGGACACGGAAGATCTCTCTTCCGAGCCAGTAGGGGTTTTCAATGCTCTTCGACGCTACGAAGGTCATGAAGCTGGCGACTTCGAGCTGGTGGTGAAGCTTATTGTAAGGCGTGTACTCAAACGCCAGTTCCTGCATCATCGTGGCAAAGCCTTCGTTAATGATCTTCGTCACCACGGCACCCGAGATGTAACGGTTGATGCGTTCAAAGCGGCTGGCCATTTCTTTTTTCCAGGCCGGGGTGGTGGGCGGTAAGTTCGCCACAAAAGCCTGCAGGATATTCGCCGTATTGCGCTGCGGGTGTTTCAGAAACTGTGAGCGCAATCGCCAATCTGCGTTCTCGTCTGCACGCGCCAAAGAGGGATCAAACATCTCGGGTGTTTCGCGCACCCCACGCAGATCCTGAGCCCAAGCGAGGGAATGTAAGAACTGGTACCACTGGCGGACTTCATCGGGAGATTCTCGGTTCTCCCATTCGCGCATGCGGTTGTGCAAAGCGCTGGCTTCTGCCATCAAGTCGACGTCGCGTTTTTGCGAATAGCGGGAGTGCTCACCGAAGTGGTAGTGGCCCGCCACGTGGAGCATGATGGAGACCTGCTGCGAAATGGGCAGGGTGTCCCGGTAGAACGATCGCGCGGGGCATGTCGTAGGCACGACGAATTCCAGGGGCGCGCCGCCGCTATTAAGATTCTGGATAATATTGCGCCCATCGATATAGGCTCCAATGGGCGTGCGGTTATTGGCCGAAAGCGCCGACATTTCATAGCCGGGTAAGAAGTGGAGCACGTGCTCTTGGTGGCGGATCCCAAGCTTGGTGAGCACGCCTTCCTTGCCCCAGAGCGTCCCCACGATTTTCTGAAGCTCCTCGACCATGTCGTCGTCGCGGCCACTCGGAATAATGATCCCGTCTCCAGCAATTGCCGAAATACAGGAGTGGGGGTGACCGGCATCGTGCCAGTGGCCATCGTTCAAGAAACCCGCGTGCACCAGCGACGGCATAAGAACTAGGGCAGCAATCCACTTACGCACCGGCGGCCTCCACGATGAACTGTTCACAGCTATCGGCAAAATCCTTGGCCATTTTCTTCCGCAGCTTGTCGTCGACTTTGTGTGTCTCTTTCAAGCTGTCGAGCGTGTGCATTACAGCATCCAAAGTGATCGTAGAGAACGGCGTGAACTGGCTTTGGAATAAGTAATCTTGGAAAGCCGTGCTTTGCCCCAGGCTCAAATCCTGAGTGGCGTGTTTGAGGACCGTGTAACTGTAATCCGCAAAACGGGCCCACGGCAGTTCGAGCAAGGCGCGGTCGATGGTGAGCAGTAGGAACATGCCGGCATCAAAACTCGTCAGCTGACGCACGGCTCGGCCACCGACATTGAAAGCGAGATCCGACCGATTCAGATCTTTCGATAGCTTCAGGAATTGCTCCGCAAGTGCATCGCCCACTTTAATCTGCATTTCCTTGGGGGAACGGCCCCCAAGGCCCGAAAACCAGTCGGCCAGTTCTGGCGGGTTATTCAGAGAATCCACACGGAAGTAGGCGGCCATGAGAGGCTTAATAATCTGAAGAATCTGGCCCGAATGCTGGCTCAGAATTTCAGAGCGCGTAGTGTGCGAGGGGGGCTTACGTTCCGAGCGAATGAGATCGCCCAGGCTCGGCATTTCCGTGCCCATCGTTACGCCGAAGGGAATGGGAAAGAAATCTGGCCGAGCGGTGATGTGCTGCTGGACCAGTTCAAATACATGCTCGCGGCGATCATCGGATAGGTCGCGCAATTCATCGTTTTGCACGCGTAGCTCATTCAGGGGGAGGGAGGCGCGGTCCGTAAGCTGCGTAGCGGTCGATAGAAAAAGCGGCGCTAAAACGTGGTTCTTGATGGACGCATCGGCAACAAGCCGTGGGTTGCGCTGAGCGCCTTGCAACATCGCCTGGTAAACATGGACGCGGAAGCCATCCATCAGCAACGACATATAATCCAAGCGCGCTTCGAGGTTGTCCGGGGTGACAGCCTTCGTCACTCGGTTGGCGCGTACAAACGCTTCAATGCGGTCCTGGGTTGTGTCCACATCGTACTCAATTTCGGGTTTCTCCAACGTCGCACCCGCGATGTAGAGGGGCGAAGCGGGGAGGTCCGGATCCAGGCTTAAGAGCGAATGCGTGGCAGTGCTTAAGAATTCGCGTGCGTTCGCACTCTGGGATCCCTCGACGATACGCGAGAGGAGCTTGGGCGCTACCAAAATAAGCCGGGGTGTCGCGTTGAATTCAATATCCGTCGTGGCCCGTACTTCACGTATGAGGGACGGCACCTTCGCTTGAGAGGGGAATTCGTTCAGGTTCAAGATCAGGTTGAAGCGGGCCAAGAATGATTCTTCAACGGGGAAGTCCTCACGTGCCAGCGAAGCAAGCACCATGCTTGTTAAATCATCATCGCCGCCGTACTTCTCGATGAGGTCGCGGTCGCGTGTCGGGTTGAGAGAGAGTTGCAAGTTCAAGTTACGTACGGGAATTTGCCGCCGCTCTTTAGTGCCCATGCGGCTTACCGTGATGAAGCCATTTTCGGCTTCAAACAGCGATTGAATAAAGCTCATCAACTTTTTGAGTACGGGCGTCGTGGCCTTGTGCAAGTCATCAAAGAAAAGAAATCCACGGTGCCCGCGAGGCATGGAGAGGAAGTTGCTGATGTGTTCCAGCACTTTGTCGACGCTGAGGTTCTCCGGGTGCGCTGCATCTGTCGTTTCCGTCAGATTCGCGCACTTAATGATCATATAGCCCGCTTCCTCGTTGTCCGGGCGCTCATAGGAGTAGGGGCTAATTCCTAAGTACTTCATCAGGATTTCGAACAGATAGGTCTTCCCGCTCGAGGTCGGGCCGAAGAGGATCGAGGAACTAGGAATGGGCCGGCCGCCCGTAGACCCACGCGTCTGCGCCAGAATGGGTTGCAGATAGCGCTGCTTCATTTCGATTGGGCTGTTGTACCCCAAGGCCTGCATGGCCAGAGCTGCCTTGATGGGATCACGCAAAAGGTGCAAGAAATCCGTTTTCGGCAAGATCTCCAAGCTCAGAGGGATGGGGAAAATGCGCGAGAACAAGCTCTCGACGACAAATCGGTCGACCACCTTACTCTGGCGCAATGCACTATCTTCCGTGAGGCAGCGAGAAAGCTCCGCGTAGGTGCGTATAAAGCCACTCGTTTCGTCG
>JAIEOG010000429.1 GCA_019750655.1 bacterium | reverse complement strand
CACTCAAATCGCGGATATCGCTACCTGGCTTCTTAGGCTTGGTGGATACCGCCATATCGCCCTTCTTAACGTTCGGAGCATTCTTATCCGACGTAAACGTAGCGGGAGCTTCCCCTTTAGAGGCTTCTTTCCCCGTACTCGCCGTCGCCTTTGCGACGGGAGCTGCGGCCTCGGGGATCGAGTTATGCGAGGCCTTCCAGTACAGGCCACCGCCCAAGATCACGCCGATGGCGATGCCCACAATCCAGCCCTGCTTCTCAACGAGTTCCAGGATCTGTTTGCGAGGATCTTTCTTGGCACTGCGCGGAGGCGCGGCTGCCACAGGGCGCTTGGGAGGCATAGCCGGAGCCTGGAAAGCTGGCGGCTCTGGCTCCACTGCCATTTCCGTCGCTGCATGGAAGATAAAAGTAAATTCTCCCATGGTGACGTTGTCGCCATCCACGAGACGCGCTTCGCGCACTTTTTTGCCGTTTAGCCGAATGCCGTTTTTGCTGTTGTTATCTTGGATGAGCCATTTGCCGTCTTCGAGCTTCTTCAAGTAAGCATGGCACCGCGATACGGATTCGCTCTTGAGAACGATCTCGTTATCGTCCGTTCGACCAAGGCTTAAGATCTCGCGGGACAGCTCAAACATGCGCCCATTACCAGGGCCCCCCGTTTGTTCTAATCCCGGCCGATCCAAGCGCCGTTCAGATTTTTTCTTCACCTGAGACATCGCCATTTACCCTTTAAGCAGCGTTCATTTTCACAGTGATAAGAAAGAAGCGGATTTCTCCGCTGGTATTCTTATGCCCCACCGCAATCATCGTTCTGGAAACCCCGTTAATATCCAATTGTGAGCTCTGGACTTCTCCCAAAGAGCGCGAAACCCCTTCAGCCAAATCGATGACCGTGCCCGCAAAAGACTGGTCTCGGCAGGCATCACTGACGTTCTGGCCCTGCGCGTACTGAGTGCGCATGCCGATGAGATCTTCCAAAATCTTGCCGACGAAGCGGACCTTCTTGTCCCCATCGAGCAAGAGCAACCCATCCGAAGTCGCGACTTCCATTTCTTTCACGGCAGCAGAAAAGAGAGCGTCTTCTTTATCGCCTTCTTCCGTCTGCACCGGCGTGACAGCCGAAGGCCCACCTGACTTGTTACGGCTCACAGAAAAGTTCATAGTCGTCGCCAAGTTTTGCAGCTCAGGGAATTTCACGTCTGTCGTGATGTGCGGCGTCTCGCCTTTTAAGGCGGCATCCAATTGTTCTTGAAGCTCCATCACTGGGAACGTAAACATTTTGTAGATCAAGAAGAACGCGAGCAGCGACATCAGCACTGAGAACAACGCCGCTTCGACCATCGGCTGGAAAGTGGATGTAATCCCTAAATTCAACTGGAACACCGCCAATACAATCGCTTGTAGCTGCCGATCGCCTGCTTCCTGCGAATAGAGGTAAACAGGCTGCGCCACGACGTAGACATTGGATGCCTTCTCGACTGAAACTTGCTCTTCTTTGGCTTCGAGCACGCGCTTAATGGCCAAGAGTGAGTAAACATCCGTAACGCTCTTATTGAAGTACTTCGCAGGCGCCAGAATGCCGCTCGTCTTAGGATCAATGACGAAAGAGCTGAGAACTCCCTTTTCCGCTTCCATGTTTTCCACGGTCAGGCGAGTGAAGTCGTTCGACTTGCTCAAAATGCGGTAATTCTCGCGCACCGCTTGCGCCACAATCGAGTGGGCGCGCGCCAGAGCTTCGGCGCGAGCGGTTTGGTTACTCCAGCGCAGAATCGGAATTACACTGAGCAGAGTGGACAGCACCAGTGAGCCGAGTAAGATGCTGCCCAGCACCCAACGCCAATCAAAGCGCTTGATCACGTGATAGAACGGCAATAAAACTTTTTGGTCGACGATCGTTAAAAGCTTTTCTTGTGGCGTGGCTTCAGGCGCTTGGTTCTCCATGGGGCTAGCCGCCAATGCCGCATTGCCATCAAATGCACCGATGCCGCCGCTGAATGCCGCCGCCGCACTTCCCGGCCGGCGAGGAGCTGCGTGGAGCTTGAAACCCGCGATATCGACGTCGTCGCCCGTTTCAATCCGCTGCTTCTTCACCATCACACCGTTGATGAAGATGCCGTTCGACGATCCGAGGTCGATAATGGCCGCACGGTTCCCCTTGATCACCAAAGCAGCATGCTGCTTGGAGACGCGCGAGGATTTCAGGCGGATTTCACACCCGTCGGCGCGGCCGATAGTGTAATTGCCTTCGGCGAGGTCCTTTTCGAAAACGACTTCGCCGTTATGGGTGATTTCGATCTTCAAACGAAAGCTCCCTGAATGTCCAAAACCATGCCTTCGCGAATGCCCATCGCCTTCGCGCGGCGGGCACCGAGTTCTAAGCAGTGCTTAGCGCTCCAACGCGGCAGCGGCATGCGCCAAGGCGCCAGAGCCTCCACCACATCGACGACGCGTCCACCGGCATCGACGAAAACGACGTCGATGGGGAACCGCATAAAAAACGTGTGGATCGAATTGCAACGCGGGAAGAACAAACCCTCATCCGCACCAATCGATCGCTTCATCATCAAGCCCGCAAAACGCGAGAAAAAGCTGCGCGCAACTCCGCACTGCGAGACAACCACGCGGCCTTCCGATTTCAACGCGCTATACGTCACTTGCCCCCCAAGAACCCGAGAATCACGGGTCCGAAAATCATGATGAACACGGCGGGCATGATGAAAAAGATCAGGGGGAATAGCAGCTTCTGAGAAGCCGCGGCCCCTTTTTTCTCGGCGTTGGTAAACCGCTGCGTGCGGATCAGATCCGACTGCACGCGCAGCACCGCACCCAAGGGGCTACCCATTTGGTCTGCCGTTACAAGCACGGCAACCAAAGACGAAATTTCTTGTAAGTCGACCCGCCAACCGAAATCGCGCAAAGCGTCTGCACGCGTGGTACCCAACTGGATCTGTTGGAGCATGCGCTCGATTTCAGAAACCAAGGGACCATTGCGCGTTTTTTCGACCACCTTCTGGAGCGCGCCGATGAAATCCAAGCCGGCTTCCGTGGAAAGCGTAAGTAAGTCGATCACGAAGGGCAGCTGCAATTGGATTTCGAATTGGCGGCGCGAGCGTGTCCCGTTCACCCACATAGTTGGGTAGAAGTACCCGCCGATCATCATGAACCCAATGAGCCACCAAGAAATGTTCGTACCCGTGAGAAGGAAATAAACCAGAAGCGCTGAGGGCACGATGAGGCCCAAGTGCACACGAAATGCCATGAGGTCATCGACATCCAGCTCGTCTTCCAAGCCAGCCGAAATGATTTTGCGTTTCCATTTCTTGCGCCACTCCACCGCTTCAAACTTCGTGGTGTACGGCATGATCAAAGGGGCATAGATAGGGCGGCTCATACGCAGCAAAGCATTCTTCGTTTGCTTGCCTGCGACTTCGAGTCGGCTGGCGGCAGCGCCTTCCAACTCTCCAGAAAGCAGATTGCGGCAGGCATAGAAAACCCCTCCTCCGCAGATCATGATTCCGATGTAGGCCAACATAAGCGGACCCCCTCGAATCCACTTCGGTAAAAACTCGAAAGAACTTCAACGGTTAGAAAAAAAACGGCGTGGAACTTGAGCAACCTCTACATTATAGCACGGTGCGTCGTGCCGTTTGAAGAGGGTCAAACAGAAATAAAACTCAGTCCTTTCAGTAACTTAACACAGGCGAGCGCAACGGGGATTGCCACCCCCTCACCCGACCATGGTAAAATAGGGGTACTGAGGCTCCTTAGCCTCGTGGGCTATATGCTCCGAGAAAGGGGGTGGTACGATGGTCAGTTTACCTAGTACGGAGGTGAGTCCGCTTTAGGCTACTTCTGGAAGCCCTGATAGACCTGGCGCAATGCTAGGCTGGCAGGTGGTTCCGGGTAGTCCCCAGGACTCTCCTCTGGAAAAAAGATTAGGGCGCTGACTCCGGATCCGTAAAAAGATTCGGACCAGCGCCCTTCTCATTCTTGCCGGGCGTAGCTTTAGCGAAGCCGGGTCTCCCCTTAAACTTCCAAAAAACGCTTATGAAGATCCCGCGCTAGCGTCGGTTTGTGAGACGCATCCACCGCTACGCAAAGAGACAGCGAATTCGACGCCATCGCAATCACATGGGCGCCACTGCCTTCGATAGTTTCCAAAAAGCCGCTCAAGACTTCCCGCGCATCCGTAAGGCTCTCACCCACTAGCGAAACCAAGCAGGCCTTGGGATTCTCTTCGAAAGCCACGCCCGCATTGAACAGGCCCTCGCGCAAGCGCGCGGCACTCGCCTCGTCGATAAGCCAGCTGCATTCCCCGGCTTCCATTTGAAAATGGCGGGGGATCACTTGCTGTTCTTGCAACACACGGCGTGCGTGACCAATCCCGCTACGCACTCGGAAAAAAGCCAGACCATCTCTCGTTGCGACCCCGCGGACTAAAGCCCTTTCGACATTCTTCGCGGCCGCCGAGTGGATGTGCGTGCCCGTAGCGGAAGCATCGCGGCTTGGCGCGACCTTCACCGGCACCTGGAAACGCTTCGCGACTTCGACGCTGCGGGAATGCAGCTTCGCTCCGCGGCTCGCCAGCTCCAAAGCCTCGTCGTAGGAACATTCAGAAATCAGGCGTGCATTGGGAACAATACGTGGGTCGGCGGTGAGAATGCCTTCGACATCAGTCAAAATCTCGCAGCATTCCGCTCCGAGCTCGGCGGCTAATGCCACGGCCGTCGTATCGGATCCGCCACGGCCGAGCGTTGTCACTTCTTTGGTTTCGCTCACGCCCTGGAAACCCGCGATGATAACGACCTTCCCACGCGCAAGTTCCTCGCGGATGCGGTTCGCTTTAATATCAATAATCCGGGCGTTGGTATGCTCACCGGTGGTGACGATCCCGCTCTGCGATCCCGTGAAAGAAATCGCAGGCACACCGAGTTCGTGAAGTGCCATCGCTAGCAGCGACATCGAGACGCGTTCACCGGCACTCAAGAGCATGTCCATTTCGCGATCAGACGGTGCTTTCACGGTTTTATGGGCGAGGCGGACCAACATATCGGTCATGCGGCCCATCGCGGAAACCACCACAACGAGCTCTTTGCCCTGATTACGGACTTCAGCAATTCGGGCGGCTGCCCCGCGGATTAACCGGGGGTTTGCTAACGAGGAACCGCCGTATTTCTGCACGATAAGAGCCATCTCAAGCGGAATCTGCCAGAACGGCCGCTGAAAGCAACGGGAAAGGCCCCTCCTGACCCCGCTTCAGCCTTCTAGGCCATGGTGTTCGAGCCAGAGCTGGAGCGTCATGAGGGTATAAAGCTTGGTGCAGTGGTCGGCGCGCATCTCTCGGTGCTCTTTCAGCCACTGCATGGGGAGCTCCGGGTTTAAAAGGCCCTGCCGCTGAAGGCGGCCGGGAGCGAGCAAGTCCGCAGCCATCGGCTGGAGATCGCGGACGAACCAGTCACGTAGCGGAAGCCCAAAACCCGCTTTGCGACGGCGAGTGATTGCCGTCGGAAGCGTTTGTTCGGCAACTGCCTTGAGCAAGATTTTAGACCCCTTGAGCGACGCCTTGTAACGTGCTGGAATCTTCTCCGCGAGATCGATGATCCGCTGATCTAGAAACGGCACACGCAGCTCCACCGAATGCGCCATCGCAGTCTTGTCGCTGTAAGCGAGGTTGAGTGCCGGCAGATACGTCTTCGTGTCTAGGTAGAGCATCTGCGAGTAACGATCCCACTCGCGCGCATTTTCAAACAGAGCATGGTGCTGGCCATAAGGCGGTTCTTGCTCTTGGCGCAAGTCGAGTGACAAGAGCGCGTCCATATCTCCCAGGCGGAAAGGGCTGCGCATTAGCAGAAATGGATCCGGCCAGGGATTTTGCACGGAAGTGAAAAGCTTGCGCAGACGGTGCACCGACTGCACTTGGCGCCCGCCCACCGAATAGGGAATTTTCTGGGCCGTGTGGTGCATCAGCCGATTGAGCGATTCCGGTAAAGCACGCATGCTACCGGCAATGCGGCCCGCTTGGTACACAGGGTAGCCGCCAAAGATTTCATCGGCGCCCTGCCCACTGATCAGCACACTCACCTTGGAGCGTGCCGCCTGGCAGAGCAAGTAGCTGCAAAGCGCTGCGGCATCGGCAATGGGTTCTTCCAAAGTGTCGATGACCTTCGGGAGCAAATCGACAACGTTGGGTGCGACGATAATTTCCTCTCTGTCGATTGGGAAACGCCCCGCTACCAGGCGGCTTGCGCGCAGATCACCGCCACCATCAGCTGCACGCCCCCACTGGAAACCGATACTGAAAGCCCGCGGCCGATGAGTGTGCGTGCGCGCCGCGCGTGCGGCTAGCAAAGAGGAATCCACGCCACCGCTGAGAAAAAAACCTAATGGCACATCGCTGCGCATTTGCCGATCCAGCGCGGCGTCTAACTCTGAAGCCAAGCGCTCTTTCCACTGCGCGAGCGAAAGCCCCTGCTCCGCTTGCAGCTCCAGATCCCAAAATCGGTGTTCAGAGACTTGGCCATTGCGCCGCACATGCAGGTAGTGGCCCGGAGGGACGCGGCAAATACTCTTAAAGAGTGTGTCGGGATCCGGCACCCAACCATTCATCAAATAGCGCGAGACCAGACGGCGATTGAGCTCGGGTTTTCCCGGTAGTACCTTGAGAAGGCTTCGGATTTCCGATCCAAAAAAAATCCCTCGCGCATCAATGAAGTAGTAGAGCGGCTTAATACCTAGCGGATCGCGCGCGAGAATCATTTCACCCGTTTGGGTATCGAAAAAAGCAAAGGCGTACATCCCATTAAGCTGGGCTAGACCTGCAATCCCGTGCCGAGCCAAGTGGTGCAAAAGCACTTCCGTATCGCCCGTAGAACGCCACGACACCCCAGGAAGCGACGCCTTAAGGTCAGGGAAGTTATAAATCTGCCCATTGAACACTATCCAATAACGCTGCTCAGGAGTGCCCATCGGCTGGGCCGCCGCTTCGGAGAGATCGAGAATGCTGAGGCGCCGGAAGCCCAACCCTACTTGCACGGAGTTTGGAGCTTCACTTTGCCGCCAACGGCGCGCCGCCCCTGCAGCCCAACCGAAGTAACCAAAATCGTCGGGGCCACGGTGAGCAATCGCGTCGGCCATGGGGTGCAAAGTCTGGCGTGGATCAAGACCAGCCTGGACACTAAATCCCGCAAACCCACACACCGCAGACCTCGTATTTTAGGTTAGAATAAAGACCAGCGCTGACTATTGTATGTTAGGCCACTCCTCTGTCATTGTCATGAGCTCAAAGGAAGGTCCCCCATCGACTCCATTAAGAAAAATTGGCTGAAGCTCACGATCTCCACCGTCATCGTTCTTATCATCGGCGGCTTCCTAGCTTCGCGTGCAGATATCCGCTTCGGAAAATTTCTAGAAGCCGTGGAGCAAATGGGTTGGTTTGCGATTCTGCTCGCCTTCTTTGGAAATTTCTCCCAGGTGCTCTTTTTGATCTTGCGCCATGATGCACTGATCCCGCGTGAGCAACACCCCGGCTACCGCCGAGTCTTTTTTGGCGTCGGCATGGGCCACACGGTGAACATGTTCTTCCCCGCCCGTGCGGGCGAAGTTTTGAAATGCCTTTTTCTTTCTCAGCCCAAGATTCCCGGAAAAGTAACACCCCTGTCCGTAGCCGGCGTTCTGGTGGCCGACCGCGTGGTGGATATTACAACGCTCGTGCTCATGGCGGTCCTTACTCATGCCTATGTGCAACCGCAGATACAAGAGCGCCTGCGCAATTGGTCCATCCCATGGGGTTGGGTGGGCGCCATCGCCGTCGTCGCGGTACTTGTCGGGCTGTGGTTCTTTTTCTTCCGGGAGAGCAGCCGCAAAGCGCGGCGCTGGGGGCGAGAGTTTCGATCAGGGCTAGCTTGCTTGGCGCGGCCGCGCTATTTCGCTCTGGCTCTATTCTTCGCTGCGATTTCTTGGACCGGTGAGCTTGCGTCACTGGTGGTGCTTTGCGGTACGCAGGGTTTGCAGCTCACGGCGGGCAATGCTGTCTTCGTGCTGATCACGATTAGCATTGTAGGTTCTATCCCGCTTTCTCTAGCGAACATTGGTCCGTACGAAGCCGCGACTGCAGTCGTGCTGGTTTCTTTGGGAATGGGATACGAGCAAGCGCTCGCCGTTGCCACCGTGCATCACATCCTGCAGTTATCGTCGATAGCACTGTGGGCCAGCATCACTCTCGTCACTCGAGAAAAGAAGCGCACGCGCGCGCCGCGTTGAAGCAGTAGGTTGACTCCCCCGCCATCGGATTTACCATTTCCTCAACCGGAGGAAAAAATATGAAATTCGTTATGGGTATGATGACTGTTTTGGCCTTGATGGGAACCGCAACGTATTCTGTAGCTGCCGAGGAAAATACTTTCCAAAGCACCGAGCGTCCGACGCCGTACGATCAAGAATGGGAATGCGCTGCGAACAACACTCGGCGTTCTGGCCCTTACTATGGGTATGGTTCCACGCAGAAGCGCGCAGAAGTCGATGCGCTCAACCAATGCCGGAACAACTCGTTCTTTCCGTGCTGGCCCATTCCGGGAAGCTGCGTACAAGCTGATTAATTTATCTCCGCCATCACGAGAGCGACGCGGTAACGCTCGCCTCGTGCTGGCGGAATCTTTCTACCGTCGATAGGACGGGCGGCATCACCGAAGCGACAATCAATCCAGGCGGCTCTGTTAGCCCGCGTAACATTTCCCGAACAGCTTCCATTTCACCGACGTAACCAGGGTGCTCCATCGCAATAAAGGGGCGGCCCGGCAGCACGGCGCGCGCTAGTCCCAGAAGCAGCATCTCTGTGCGATCGAGTTCCTTGAAGGGCAGCGCAGCGTCCAGCCCTCCGAATTCATCGACTAAAGCAGCGGCACCTAGTTCCTCGAGGATTCTCCACAAGCGTGCATCCGTCCAGCGATCAGGATTTCCGAAAACCAGATTCTCACGTACCGTCCCCTGGAAAAAAACCGGGTGTCGTTCGACGTAAGCAAACCATGTGCGCGGTAAAGGCTGGGCAGCACTGAGTTGCTGGCTCCAGATTACGCGCCCTGAAGCGTCGCGGGCGTGCCCCCCACCCCAAACCCACGGCGCCCCCCCCGAGAGGGGCGGCAGCCGGCGCAGGGCGTCTGCG
>JAIEOG010000039.1 GCA_019750655.1 bacterium | reverse complement strand
GATCAAGCGCTTCACGGCGTCTTCTGCATGTTGGTGATCTTTAAACTCGCGTGCTTCGAAGAGAGGCACCATGCGGAAAGTAGCGCCAGAGAGAGGATCGGGATCGACGTGGAAGAAAACCGCGCTGTCGGTGCGGCTGGTCCGCCAATCCGAAGTCGCGCAGCGGCCGAACCACGCTTGGCCGGCTTTCATCTGCGAACGATCCGGCATTGCGCCTTTTGCGTAGATCGAAGAGATCGTCGCGTACCAATCTTTCGCGTAACTAACGTTGCCGGAAAAAACTGCTAAACACGTCGCGATAACCCATGCTGCTCTCACGGTGGCCCCCTCACCTTCTGGGGTTTTCCGTAAGAGCGATTACTCTGTCAACGCAATACCCGTGACTCGCAGAGTCAATTCAATGTGTTACGCACAAAAAAAAAGCCCAGACACTCCGAAGAATGTCTGGGCCGTTAACGCTTTCGCGGACTACGCGATTAGAAATCGCGCGGTGCTGGCGGAGCCGGGACAACAACGCGAGCCGGAGCTTGCGGGGTTGCCGGAGCTGGGGCCGGGCTTACACGCGGCGACGAACCTTGGTAGCTCGGGGAAGAACCCTGGTAGCCACCGTAGTAGCTCGGGGAAAAGCTGCCGCAAGTGCCGCTGGAATAAGGGCTGTAGTAGCCGCTGGAGTGCCAGCCGCTGTCGTAGACCACTGTGCCGCCGTAGAAACCACCGCAAGCACCCCCGCTGCGCATAGCGCTGCGAACGGCTGCACGGCCGGCGAAGCCGCCACCGAAACCACCGCAACCGAAACGCGCTTCCGCGTCCGTAACAACCACAGTCAGCGCCAAAGCCAGCGCCATCAGAACTGCTTTCATCTTGTAAGTCTCCTAACCAATGTTAATTGGACTCCCATCGCGCAATGCGTCGTAATCCATACCCATGGTTAACGTCCGACGCATCGCGCTAGTCAAGACGAAAAGCCCGAGAGGCCCGGCCGGCAAGCCTCTCCAGGAGCTTATGGCTGGGACTGTTTACTGGAAAGGCCTGCGGAATACGGTATTCCGGAGGTGTTCAACCCGTAGACGCCCGTATGCCAATCCTCGGCTCGGCCCCTATTTCCCCCTCGGCCCCAAGCGTATTCCCAGTTGGTAC
Organism: bacterium; assembly: GCA_019750655.1. Taxonomy (GTDB): domain Bacteria; phylum Bdellovibrionota; class FAC87; order UBA2466; family UBA2466; genus JAIEOG01. The sequence goes on along the minus strand of JAIEOG010000039.1, from coordinate 7,989 downwards.
GGCAAATGCTCTATGCAGTCTCCGGCGTCCAGCCTCGGGATTCCCCCGTGCTGCGGACGGCTTTTTGGGGTGTTGTGATGAAGATTTTATTGTGGACCGCCGTTGTCTTGGCGAATTTGCTCCCGGCTGAAGCGGCCGGAGAACATAGCACGGCTGCAGTGCAGGCTTCGGGACGCCCGACGGCTTCCTCGACTGCGCAGGTTTGGAACGGTGGACCCGCGACGTACCCAACGGCTGGTGCGTACGGCTACGGCGCGACTGGGTATGGTTACGGCTCGAGTGGTTACGGTTACGGCACGAGCGGCTACGGCGGCTATAGCAGCTACCCTAGCATGTCGGGTTATCCTTACACCTCGCCAGCTTCTCCGAACTACTACGGCTACGGCACACCGACTTACGGCAGCTATAACTACGGCTACCCGAGCTATGGCTACGGTTACCCCTCTTACGGTTATGGCTACGGCTATCCTTCTTACGGATACGGCGGCGGTTATGGTTATGGCTACGGCTGCGGGTACTCTTACAGCTACAGCTACTCTTACGGCTGCAATTCTGGTTACGGCAGCGGCTATGGCTACGGCAGCAGCTACCCCTACTACGGTTCGGGTTACGGCTACGGCTCGTACTACGGCGCGGGCTACGCCGGTTATGGTTACGGCGCGGGCTACGGTGGTTACGGCTACGGCGCGGGCTACGGTGGTTACGGCTACGGCGCGGGCTACGGTGGTTACGGCTACGGCGCGGGCTACGGTGCTTACGGCGGCGGCTATGGTTATGGCGCTGGCTACGGCAGCTACTCCGACTGGGGCTTCGGCTTCGGTACCGGCAGCGGCATCGGTGGTTACGGCTATGGTTCCAGCTCGCCTTACGGCGATTCTTGGGGCTTCGGCTTCGCTATCTAAGTCTAGTTAGCTTTTCGCTTATTAACAAAAGGGCTGGTGATTGTAGCAATACAACTCCGGCCCTTTTTCTTTAGCCAGTCGGCGACTTCAAAGCGCTTCACCTGTCCCCAACCATCATGGCCCTTCTCGCGGGCTTGTAGGTAGCGGTACGTCAGGCTCTTGTGCGCGCGGGCTAGCTCGGTAGAGAGCTTCGCCAATTCCGTCGGAGAGCGCCCTAGCTTTTTGTGCGATGAGCGCACCGCCTGGAAACCCTGCTCCATCAAAACCAGCCATGCTGGGAGATCGACGGCTTCGTTTTCCCAGAGATAAGAAACCCACTCTGCCGGCCCCCAGAACTTCTTCTCTTTATTTAGCTTGGCGATCTTCTCGTGGACCATGTCCTCGAATTTCGCGCGGGCCTCTTCGCGGTCCACGTCGTCGTAGCGAGACATCTCCTGGGCACCTAAGCTCCAGATAGAATCGATGATGAAAGGCGCGTTGTTGTAGGCCGCGCCCACGGCAAGCTTCACCACTTCTTGCACCTGTTCCGGTGCAATCGCGACTGCTAGACCAAAGTCGATGATCTTAACGCGGTAAAGGACTCGCTCTCCTTCGATTAAGACGGGTTGCTCGAAAAGGAAGTTCCCCGTGTGCAAGTCGGCGTGCATGAAACCATAACGGCGATCGACTTCTTTTTCCTCGGCATAGCCACTCTCTTCGACCGGTTCTGCTTCGGCCGCGTTGAGCTCCGCTTCCGGAGCGGCACTTTCAGCCGCGACTTCGGCTTTGGCCGCTGCCTCGGCCGCAATCATTGGATCGATGAGAATCCCGCGGATCGTTTTAAGCGCAAGCTTGTTGGCAAAGAAACGTAAGACTTCTGGGTAGCGCTGTTCCATCGTGTCCAGATCGACGATGCCGTTCACTTTCTCCATGACCATGACTGTGGAGCCAGGTTGCGCTGGGAAAACCCGCGGCACGCTAATTTCCAACCGGGCCGGATCTCCGCCGGGAAGGAAGAAATCCTCTGTTTCGCTCAGGAGCGTACGGCCCTTGGTCTGCACTCGAACCGTTTGATCCACTCGGAATTCTTGTTTGAGGTTCCGGTAGATCATTTCAATGAGCTGCTCGATACGGCGTTGGGTGGGGCCTCTGCCATCTTTTTTCATGGCTTCTGCAATGCGGCCCGCAAGCCGCAACAAGCGCGTACGCGCGCGCTCTAGGCGTTCTTCCACGCCGGGCTTCAGAACGCGCACCATGACTTCTTGTTCTCGGCCATCTCCATGCGTGTAGATCGCTGAATGCACCTGGAAGATTTTTCCCGCCGCCACAGCCTCACGGCTCACATTTTTGAGCGGGTACTGATTAGGATCGGCGCGGATGATTTCCATCACTTGCGCGTAAGGTGCGGTCTTGCCGCGATCCCGCAGGCGCTCGAAAACTTTCTCGAGTACGCCTGAAGAACCCACCGTCTGGAAAAGCTGCTGGGCAATCGGGTCGTAATGCAGAACGAGCAGTTTCGCCAAGGCAAAATCCTGCGTGTCGAGGGGCAGATTCCAAATATCTTGGAGGAAATCGCGGATGACATCTGCTTCCAAAGTCTTCGGATAGTCTGCGAAGAAAATACGCACGAGCTCTCGTGTGCGTGGGTCTTCGATGCCCTCCATCTCACTCGACTGAGAAACGCGCATGGCGATAGCGTTCAATTCCGGCAGGAGGGCGGTGCGTAAGTGGTGCTGCGCTTGTTCAATCAGATTGAACATCCCTTCGGTATCCAGCTCGCGTACTCTTTTGAGCGCCTCTACGACCAAAGCATCGATGGTCGAAAAACGCTTCATGTTGTCAAAGAACTTCGCGGCCGATGCAGCTGCCTCCACGGCTCCCGTGAGGGTGATCCCGCCTCTTCCGAAAAGTTTGTCGACCGCGGAGGTGAAGTAAGAGAAGGCCGATTGGTTAGGCGCGGCCACTACGGCCGGCGGTGCCGGCGGAGCCGTCACTTGAGGCTTGGGGAACGGGTAGTCCACCATCGTATCCGGATCGGATTGGACTACTTTCTTGGCCGCGGCATGCCGCTCTTCCCATGCTCTTTTTTTGCTATTGCTCAAGTAACCAGGCGGAGCGGTCATGGCCGCAAAATCTCTGGCTCGCACCTTACCGTGCACAATCGTGATCTCTGCTTCGGCAGGGGAAGCCGGCACCACGGCCTCGGCAACGGCAGGTGCTGCGGGTGCAGGGGCATTTGCCAGACGGGCTGCGGCTTCTTCGACAATGCCGCCTAAACCTTTGCTCTGAAAAATCGTGCTCAACATCGTCCGCACGAGGGTTGCAACGATGCTGGATGGGTAGGCGCTCCCGGAACCAATCTGGGTTAACCCGCTCAAAGCCTGCTGCATCTTGCGCATGCGGTTGTGCTCATAAACCTGCACCTGCGCCCAGACTTCTAAAGAAGCGTAGGACTCAATCTTCGTTACCTTGTAAGCTTTGGGCAGCTTGTCCTTGCTCTGCTTGAAGATCCGGTAAAGCGCATTGCGGTTACCCATTAAGGAACCGCGGTCGACGTGGGTCGGCTCGACGAGCTGGATGTACCGGGCCAGGCTCTGGATCGGCGGGTGATCGTCGTCCACTTCGTACTCTTGGATATCTCCATAGATCTCGGGAATGGCCTGCGCGGCCGTCATAAGGAGGATCAGCTGCTCCTCTTTAGAGATCAGTTTACGTTTGGGATCTTCGACGGCTTCCGGGCGGTCGGCCAGGTTGCAAAGCCCCATCAAGATCGTCAGAAAAGCCGTGAGAGCGGGCGGCAAATGGATTTGCCGGCTAAGGGCCTCGGGTGCCGGGTTAACCAAGGAGGCATTGAGATCAAAATCGGAGGCGACAGCGCCGTAGAGCGACGCAGAGTCCTCTTCCGCTTCTTCTACGGGTCCCGATTGCGGTTTCGCACCGGTTGCCGCGTAGAGCGGTAGAGGAGCTAAAATCAGAGATGCGGTAACTAAAAGATTGATGACCAGAGTAGAGCTGTAACGTTGCCCAGAAACTCCCACCGACCCACCTTTTTTAAACGGCACTCACCCGTATTGGAATTTCACCAACCCGTATTCCTAACACGTCGAATTGCCAGTCCCTGCTACGAGACATTACGGGCATGACGCAGAAAGGCAATCAAAAATTTTGTGAACCGTCATTTTTATAACGCAGCGAGTAAACTACTAAGGACCGCGGCCCGCGCGCGAACTCGAACGGCGTACCCCCCAAACTTTTTTAAAAAGTTCGTTTGCCTGAGTCTGTAAAAAATACTACAACCCAATGCATTAACTAATTGTCTGATGGGTCAAGTCAAAGGGGGTTCTTTGTGATTTTCACTGTTCTTCGCCGCTATTTCTTGCTCGCTATCGCGCTCCAGATTGTCGTCGTAAGCGCCCATGCAATGGATCCTCTTAAAGCCTGCGTGAAATATATGATTGGCGGGCCTGCCGAGTTTACAGACACCGTCCAGATTACCGGCGAACAGGAATACCCACTCCCCTACGTTTTAAAGAACCTAGGCTATGCCGCTTGGGTGCCCTCGGTTTGGGACCGGGTTTCGGTTTCCAACTCCGATGCGAAACTGGTGCTCGCGGACGGCGTGAAAGCGCAAGATGCCGCCGAATGGCTCAAAACCCCGCGCGGCATTCCCAGCAAAGACATTCTCAGCCTCGGCGAAGGCTATAGTGGTTTGGCCGCTTACTTGACCGGCGAAGGCCACGCTGCCGTCGGCATCGATAAGTCCTATCCCCGTGCGTGCCCTACTCACGGCGATGCGACTTGCTTGACCGATTGGGACAATGCGAGCGTTGACCTCGTCGTAAGCCACGCGCTGCTCACCTCTCTTTCCCACGACGATCGCGTCGCGACTCTGAAAGAGAGCTACCGCGTGCTGCGCGAAGGCGGCGAATTCCGCCACTCCTTGCTGGTCCGCAATGCGATTCCAACAGACAACCCCGAAGTTTGGGCTACCGAAGCGAAACGCCTGGTGGAGGAAGCCTTACCAGCGGGCGAATACCAGATTGCTATCTTTCTCGATCGCGTCAGCTTCCGTTACACGAACGGCACGCGCCAGGTCCGCACGGACGAATTGCTGGGCCACCACAACCTAAGCTACGCAGAGCTCAAGCCGAACGCTCGGGGCTTGCGGGACACAGCGACCAACGTCTTGGTGGTTGTGCGTAAGGAAAAGCCGGCCGCAGAACCAGTAGCCGCAGCCCGGCCCTGGTACGACCTATTCGGTTGGTTCACTAAGTAATTATTCCGCGAGTAGCGCGGTCACTGCGCTGCGAAGTTCTTCTAGTTTCGAGGGTTCATTCACGGGGTAAAAGCCACGGATGAACCCTTTTTTATCGACCAAAACAAACCGGAAGCTATGGGCAATGGCTTCTTCGCCCCCAGCCCCTGCCGCGAGAACAAAGCCCTTTTCAGAAAGCTCCTGCACCTGGCCCGGCTTACCCGTGAGAAAAAACCAACGCGAAGTATCCGCACCGAACTTCTTTGCGTAACCCGCAAGCACCTTGGGTGTGTCATTCTTGGGATCCACGCTGAAAGAAACAAACCGAAGGCCCGCTTCCGAAGCGAAAGCCTTTTGGAGCTCCGACATCTTGGTGGTTAGAAAAGGGCACTGCCCCCCACAACGCGTGAAAATGAAGTCCGCCACCCACACCTTGCCCGCCAAGTCGGCTTGGGTCTTTTTCCCGCCCTGAGAATCGTTGAGGGAAAACTTCGGGGCTTCTTTGAGCACGGGCAAGTCCACCGCCGCCGAGGCGAGCGCCCAGGAAAACACAAGAGGAGCGAACATAGACCCTCCTTAACGGGGTAGAAGATCCGCTGCCATGAGAATGCCCAGCAACGGCAAGTAAATGATGGAGACGAAGAAAAGCTTACGCGCGTAAACCTTGGTGCGGAAAATCGCCAAGTAAACACTCACGATGAAGAACCATACACCCAGAAGAAGTGCGCCAAAGAAGTAGATTTGGCCCGTGACGCCCATCAAAGTCGGCAAAAGCGAAAGCGGCAAAAGCACCGACGAATACAGGAGTACCTGCTTGCTCGTCTTCCCACCTTCCATATCGACGACAGAAAGAATGGGTAGCCCTGCACGCGCGTAGTCCTCGCGGTACATCCACGCAATCGCGAGAAAGTGGGGGACCTGCCAGAGGAAGAGAATCGCAAAAAGCACCCAACCTTCCGGCGCCAGAGCTCCAAAGGATGCCGTCCATCCCATCAGCGGCGGCATCGCTCCCGGAATCGCGCCCATCAAGGTCGAAAGCGAAGACGTACGCTTCATGGGCGTGTAAGCGACGAGATAAGTCAGGAACGTCACGATACCCAAAACCGCCGTGATGCCGTTCACGAAAGCCCAAAGCACCAGCGTGCCCACCGTGAGGCAGCTAAAGCCCATAATCAGCGCTGTGCGGCCACTCAGGCGGCCCGTCGGTAAGGGGCGCTCGCGCGTGCGGTGCATGAGCGCATCGATGTCTCTTTCCATCCATTGGTTAATGGCGCCACACCCAGCGCCGACCAAGGCCGTGCCGAAAATGCTGATGAGAAAATGGCCCAAGTGGAAGGGCGTGCGCAGCCCCACGCAATACCCCAATGCCGTCATCGCCAACGCCAAGACGCAAATGCGGGGTTTGGTGAGCGTCAGCAGATCGCTCCAGAATTGGCGGTTCATACTGTCTCCCATCGCGTCTGAGCGACCTGGCCTCGCAGGACACCCGCCATGCTTCCCAAGCGAAAGCTCAGAAGCACCGAGGCCGCGAGGCAAAGCGCGCCGACAGCTAAGTGCGCAGCTGTCACTGCCACGGGACGTTGCCACCAAATCGTAATGGCGCCTAAGGCCACCTGTAGGACCAACAGCCCCACCCAGGCGACGCAAAGAAATACACGCTGCTTATCCCGTCGCTCGCGCGCGACGAGCCGAAACACAAAAACCAACGTTACGGCAAAAAGAACGTACGCCGTAATCCGGTGCGCGAAGTGGAAAGCAATCTGGGCGTTCCAAAGGGGCGGCAGTAAACCGCCATACACCGTTGGAAAATCTGGAATCGAAAGCCCGGCGTGCAGGTGGCGCACGCTGGCGCCCAAGAAAAGCTGCAGCAGAAACCCGGCGGTCAAACAGACGCTAAACCAGAACAGGCCGCGTTCTTCTGGCCGAGGGTCCAAGCGAGCGGCATCGCTCGTGTCGTTGAGCACAAAGGCCAGCACCGCGACGAGGCAGAAAAAACTCTGGCCGAGAAAAGCGTGCGAAACGGAAACAGCGGGCGGCAAGCGCAGAAGCACCGTTAACCCACCCAAAGTCGCTTGCACGACCACGAGGCCGACGGCGGTAAATGCCATATTACGCACCCAAGTACGGCTCTCCGTTTTGGCGATAGCGAATGCGAGGAAGACTGTCAGCAGTGCGACGGTGCCGGCGACCATGCGGTGGCCGTGTTCAAAAAACACCCCGCCCACCATCGGCGGCATCCACTGGCCATAAGACAATGGCCAGTCGGGAACCGATAGCCCCGAACCCGTGCTGGTGACGAGTGCGCCCGCCACTAAAAGAAACCAAGTCGCCACTGCGGTCACCGCAGCAAAGCGGCGGACAAAAGTCTGGTTCAAAAATTCCATGCGCGCGAAATGTATTGCTAGATTCCCGTGCAGGCAAGCGACGACAGACTTTCGAAACTAAAACGGGCGGCGCGCCGCGACAGGGATGCGGCGACCTCTGCCGAAAGCCCGTCGAGAAACCCGCAAAACCGGTGGGAACTGGCGCCGCTTGAACTCGCTTTGGCGGTAAAGGCGGAGAAAGAGCGCCGTCGCTTCCGGAGGGTGGCCAGCGGCCTTCAAGGCTTCGGCGCCTTGGTTGCCCACCACGGCCGCCTCCACAAGCGGATCCAAAACGGCATAAGCGGGCAAAGAGTCTTCGTCTTTTTGATCGGGCCGCAGCTCCGCACTAGGCGCGCGCTCCAATACGCGCTCGGGGATGCCCGCGCCTTGGGTGTTCAACCAGCGCGCTAGCGCATAGACCTGCGCCTTGGTCAGATCGCCGAGCACGCCAATCGCTCCCGCGGTATCGCCATAGAGTGTGGAATACCCG
>JAIEOG010000015.1 GCA_019750655.1 bacterium | reverse complement strand
TCGACCCGGTGACCAACCTGCGCGTCGGCGCCCGCGTGCTGCACGCGTACATCCAGCGTGACGGCTCGATCGAGGGCGGCCTGCGCCGCTATGTCGGCGCCGCCCAGCCCCCCAACCACCCCCGCTATGACGACAGCCCCGAACAGAGGTGCCACGATCCAACCCCAAGACGTCACTCCCACTACGAGGAGTTCCTGTACGCGCTTGGGATCTAAGGCTTCGATGGTGTTGAAGGTGAAGAACTTCTGCGAAACGGAGTTAAACTCGGCCAACATATGGGGGCCGAGGAAGGACAGAGCCGATCCCACCACAAAAAACAAGACGACAGAGAGCACTTCGCGGCTCTGCGCCACGACGCCTTGCTTACGGAATTCCTCGCGGCGAAACGTTGTCGCCGCCTCCGTCCTATCCTCTTGTGAGTCTTCTGTTTGGCCTGCCATGGTCCCTAGCCTCTAGAGCACTCGAATGAGGGTCATCAACTCCCCGGAGACCTCTCCGAGGATGTTTTCAATCGAATCGAGCATCTCTGGGGCCACAATGTACAGCCCCAGGAAGCCCAGAGTGATGGTGATCGGAAAACTAAAAAGCATGATGTTCATTTGTGGGATCATGCGAGACACCATGCCGATAACAACGTTGGTGCACAGAACAAGCAAGGTAATCGGCGCCGATAGCGTCACCGCCAAAGCGAAAAGTTTGGCCGTAAGGCCAATGAAGAACTTCAGTAAAGCGACGTTCTGGAAGCTTTCTGCGCCCATGTGTTGCGTGGCGCGGAAACTCTCTACGAAAACCTGCAAGACGTGGTGGTGTAGATCGGCAATAAAGAAAACCAGCAACGCAATCCAGGCCTGCATCGGCACGAGCAGCGATACCTGGTTGTGGCTTGCCGGGTCCATCATCGCCGCTGTCCCCAACCCCATTTGGTACCCTAGAAAGTGCGCGCCCAAGCTAATGGCTTCGAAAGTGACGTAGGCCACAAAGCCCATCAAGAGCCCGATGGCCGTCTCACGCGTTACAGCGACTGCGTACCCCGTCATCGTGCCATCCAAAACCGGCACGAAGGGTTTCACTATGGGAGAAATCGCAAGAGCAACCGACAAGGCCAATAACACCTTCACTTGGCCGGGGATCGAATTGTGAGAAAACCCAGGAACAAGCAGGAAGAGCCCCAAAAGGCGAAAGAAGACGAGTAGAATCGTCAATGCACCAAAGTCGGTTGTTGGATACAGTGCGCTCATCTAATGATGCCAGGGATCCCGTCGTAAAGCTGTGTGGTGAAATCTAAAATCAAGTCCAACATCCATGGCGCGAAGATGACGAATGCGAGCAGCATCGCCAAAATCTTAGGAACCACGGAGAGTGTCGTTTCCGTGATCTGCGTTACCGCCTGGAAAACGTTCGTCATCACCCCGACCACTAGGCCAAAGCCTAGGAGCGGCGCAGACAGCAGAATCATCACGCGGATGGAATGGCGCGTAAGATCTAAAACGTGTTCGGTTGTCACTTAGGACTCCTTAGCCGAAACTCTTGACCAGCGAACCCACAATGAGCTGCCAGCCATCGACCAGCACAAACAAAATGAGCTTAAAGGGAAGTGAGATCACCACCGGGGGCAACATCATCATCCCCATGGCCATCAGCACACTGGCCACGACCATGTCGATAATCAGGAACGGCAGGTAGATCATAAAGCCGATTTGAAATGCAGTTTTCAGCTCCGAGATCATGAACGCAGGGATGAGTAGGTAGGTCGGAACGTCAGCCCGTTTTTTCGGGTTATCGAGGTGGGCAAGTTTTACAAAAAGACCAAGATCTTTGTCGCGCGTTTGCTTGAACATAAAGCTGCGCATTTTAGCTTCCGCATAGGCGATAGCATCGGTCTGGCTAATCTTATTCTCCAGGTAGGGCGCCAGGGCTTCTTTATGCACATTCGTCCAGACCGGAGCCATGATAAACGCCGTCAGAAAGAGCGAAAGCCCGACGATCATCTGGTTTGGGGGCAAAACCTGAGTACCAATCGCCTGGCGGAGGAAAGACAGAACGATCACGACGCGTACAAACGACGTCATCATGATGAGCAAGCTTGGCGCCAATGCAACCACCGTCAGCAGCGCAAGAATTTTTAAGACAACAGCCGTTTGTTCAGGCCCGGTCGCGCCACCCACCGAGAGCTGCAAGCCCGGCAAAGCAGAGGGGCTAGCCGCTAAGGCTTGTCCAACAAACCCGGTAATCAGGTGCGCGAGTACCATCATGAGCTCAACCCTGTAGTTTTCTTAGCCTGCTCCACCATCGCGTCGCGGAAGCTTTGGCGCTCCAAAGTACTGTCTTCCTCGTACTGCGCGGCGAGCTTTGGCAGGTTTGATAGGAAACTAATGTTTTGAGAAGTCACACCAACCATCACGAACTCACCACCCACGCGCAAAATCGCGACAGAACCACGCGACTCGCCCACAGAAGTTTGCGCGACAGTTTCAATGAGGTGCTTCCGGGAACCTCGCCAGGACGTTTGCTTGCGGGTGAACTTCACAAAATACCAAGCGGCAATGCCCGTCGCTGCGAAGAGAAAGAGCACTAGCAAGAGACGCACAACCCCAAAACCACCCTTGCCTTCTGCGGTTGTGGTCTTTGCGGGAGCAATGGAGGCTTGCTCCTCTTTCAGTAGTTGGAAAGTAGCGCCGCTGCCAGCTGGGAACGAAAGAACGGCATTCACTCCGTCAGCTGTTTTCTGCAGCTTCACACGATCGCGCAATTTCTCTTCGCTACCATTCACGGTCAACGTAGCGTGCGTGGCGCCTTGTGCATCGGTGTGTAGCTTAATGCGCTGAACCAAAGCGTGAGGCGAGCTGATTTCGCCATTCTTTGTTAGCTCTGCCCCCAAGGTCGTCCCTGAGAAGACTAGCTCCACGTGGTTGCCATCCACAGTGAGGCGAGGCGTACTCGCCTCCCCTTCGAACTGCACCAAGGCTTGGTCTTCACCCGTAACGCGAACGTTCTGGAGAACTCCCGCGTGGACTGAAGTACCGACGACTGCAAAAAGAATGAAAGCTCTCATTCCCCTAGCTCCCGAATGCGTTGTGAGTGGCTTACGATGTCGATGAGGCGAATACCGAACTTCTCGTTAATCACGATCACTTCGCCTTTGGCGACAACGCGATCGTTTACGAGAATTTCCAAAGGCTCGCCTGCGGGCTTATTGAGCTCCATTACGGAGCCTTTGTGAAGCTTCAAGAGATCCTGCACCAAGATCTTGGTGCGTCCCAACTCCACGCTCACACGCAGCGGAATATCCAGAATGAAGTCGAGGTTCCCGCCCGTTTGTTGCGGGGTAACATGCAGCTTCATCGCGGCATCTGCTGCCGCAGCAGTTTCCGGAGCCCCGGCCTGCGCTTGTTCTGCGGGTGCGCCATCTTTGAGTGGTTTTGTGCTTTCCATGCTTCCCCCTTTAAGGACAAAACTTAGACTTTTCCGTCGTCCCCGACCAACCGGACGGCGACGCTGCCTCGGTAAACTCCCATCAAGCCGCGGAGCTTGGCCATTTGCTCCAAGTAAACGACCAACGGGGATGCTGTGTCTTGGTTTAGCGTCAAGACATCCCCGACCTTCCAGGCTTGCACTTCTTTAAGCTGTTTCGAAGCCGTTCCGAGCTCCGCGCGCACGTCCAAGTGCGTTTGTGCAAGCTCGCGCAACCAGTGTTCGCGCCATTGGCCTGCTTGCTGGTCGAGTTCCGCTGTCACATTGATGGAGAGCGCTTGCTGGACGCTGTCCAGCGAACGCAATTGAAGCACCAAAGTACAGGGGCCCGAGAGGTTTTCGAATTCAATTTCAAAAGTGACGGCAGCGACGAGATCGGAGTGGTGGATGGTTCCCACGAACGCGGGGTTGGACTCCGTCCGCTCATAGGCCAGGTCGAGCGGGTAGTTCAGTCGCCAGGCTTCCTTCAAATCTGTGATCACCATGTCGGTGATCTTGCGAACCATATTGTTTTCGATGCTCGTGAACTCCTCGCGCTGGCCAAGCTTGGCGAAGGGCCGCTCGATGCCGCCGTAGTACGCATCAATGAAAGCGTAGAGGAGCTTAGAGCTCACGACGTAGAGCATATGCCCGTGGAGACTGGGCATGGAAACGAGGTTTAGTGCGGTGGGGAGAGTGAGGTTGGAAATGTAATCGCCGAACTTCAGAAAGTCGGTGTTCGTAACGGAAATAGTGACCTTTTTCTTGAAATAGCCCGTGAGCGTACGGCGGAGCAGGCGCGCAAAGCGCTCGTGGATCCCCGTCAAACCAACGAGTTTCCCGTGGTAGATCTTTTCTTCGGAAGTCAGGTCGTAAGCGACCCAATCTTCCTTCTGCCCTGCTCCCGCGGCAGCACCGCCGGGTGGCGTGGTATCTACGTTGCCCGAAGAGACAGCAAACAAGAGGGCATCGATTTCGGACTGAGAGAGAACCTCCGACATGCGCTTGCTCCGGTTTAGTTAAAGTGGAACTGGGTGAAGTAGATTTCGCGAATTTGGCCAGTCTTCAAAAGATTGTTCATGACGCGCAGAAGGTCTGCACGCAAACGGCGCATCCCTTGCGGCTCGCGAAGCTCCGAATAAGTACGGCTCGTGAGTAAGACGATAATGGCATCGCGCAGTGCCGGGCGCTTGAGCGAGATTTCGTCTTCGAGTGACGGAGCGCCAAGTTCCAATTCGACTTTCATCTGTAAGAAGCGCGGACCACGGTCGCTGGATACGTTCACCAGGAAACTATCGAGCGGGTAAAGAACGCCGAGTTCCTGGGGAACAAACTCTTTACCGGCAGCAGGAGGCACTTTCTTTTGCTCTTCGAATTTATCTGAGAGCTCCTGCGTCTTCTTATCAAAACCTGTCACCCGACCACTGAGCTGCATCACCAGATAACCAATGGCGGCAGCAGCGAGCGTGTTCATGAGAACTACGCCGAGAATCAGGATGCCGAATTTGTCTGATTTGGGCGCTGCGGCAGCGGGAGCTGCGGCCTTAGCGTCTTTGGCCTTGTTGTCGACGGCTTCGTTGGCTGCCATGGAATCTCCTTGCTCAGGATAGAGAGGTGCTTAGGCAGTCGAACTGCAAGCCAGGTGCCAGAAAACCGACGGTGCCGCATGCCTGCGTCGCTTCGCGGCAACGTCATGTCATCGGCGAGAGCGTCAAGACGTTGGCGTTTTCAAAGGTGCCAATCTACTTTGGGACCCCCAAGGCGCGGGGTGCGATACACGCATCCCTGACCGTCACACAAAGCTGAGAAACCCCGTCTCCAGCGCATGGGGAATAGAGTCCGTTGGGGGGCCGTGGCCGTTTCTCTTGCGGGCCACGCGTTGTTTCTTCTGCAGTACCAAACTAGCGTTGCGCCCACAGAAGAACTCAAGTGGGTAGAGCTGGAACCCAAAACGGAAGAAACGTCACGCTCACGAAAAAGCTCTGCCGGTAAACTCTCGTTGCGCAACCTACTCAAACTTCCGCCGAGTGCGAAGTCCCCAGGCCCGGGACAAGTCGGAGAGACGGAGGGCGCACCATTGCAGTTCGGTGAGTCGATGCAACTAGCTCGAGAGATGCCTTTTGAGACGGAAATGGAATACGACCGCTGGATGGAAGCTCTTTTCCAACGCTTGGATCAAGCGATTGAGTACCCCGAATGCTTCGTCCGCACTGCGGTCCAAGGCACTATTTCATTTATGCTGAAACTCGATGGCGACGGGCGCATTAAAAGCCTCACCCGTCCCGAGGGAGACCGCCGTTTGCTTGCCGTTTCCCTAGCAGCCGCGCACCACGCACTCTCCCAGCCCTTACCGGAGCGGTTGAGGCGCAGCAAGGGGCTGGCGCTGGGAATTTCCATACGGTACGTTTCGACGCCTGATCCGGAGGAACGCTTCCACGAACCCCAGACGCGCCACCGCAATCAATTCAGTTTCATTCGCGTGGGACTAAGAGAGACGGCGCTCGAACACCTCGTCAACCATGTGCTTCCGCCCGTGTTCATCACACCCGGGGGACTAGTGGTGAACATCCTTTCCGCCGCGCAAATGGTCGATAACTGGCGCCATGGCCGCGCGAGCGAAATCCAATGGACAGAAATTAGCCACTTATATTTTGTGAACAACGAAAGACGTCCCCGTTTCGGCACAGGCCGTCGCTGAACGCAGCTACGAAACGACGCGCTTGGAGGACAGGAGTGAGAGGACGGTTTCTGCGTCTTTGGGGGAATGCAGGGCTAACCCGCAAGCTGGTGTCCACAAGGCGCTTTCCAATAACTGTGAAGCGACTCCCTCTCCCAGAGCCTGGTGGAGAGTCTGGGCGACGGAAGTACGCAACCCCTGGCCATCAAACGCGCCGAGTGGGATCTGGCCCGATGTGGGGACTACGCCCAGGGCAAACCGACCTCCCCGCCCCACGAAACTCGTGACTGCCGGAGCAAACTGCAAGAGGTGCGGCAAAGACAGCTGGGTATCTAACGAAAGGAAATCGATTCCCGTCTCGAGTACCCTATCCCACTGGGTGTTACTGCAGCAGTGAATCCCGACTGCGACCTCCTCCTTTTGCAAAGCCTGGATGAGGAGTTTGAGCTCTCCCATTGCCGAGACATGCAGCGGGTTTGTGGGCGAAAAAACAAAGAGCGCTGGCTCGTCAATAAATAAAAGCGGCGACACACCTAGGCTTTTCAGACGCCGTGCCATCGCTAACGAACGCGCCAAGATCAAACGGAAGATAGAGGAGGAAAGCCCCGGATCTTCGAGGTTCTTGCCTTCGGTGGAACGCAAAGTCCACTGCGCCGTAAGCGGACCTACAATCTGGATTTTCGCAAACTGTCGACCGCTCTCTTGTAGCTCCCAAAGGAAAGGTTGCCAGCTACTTGAAGTCGCGGCGGACGGTTCATAGGCGATAAACGCATCTGGCGTGCTTGCGTGATCAAAAGCCCAGGAAAGCTTTTCTTCAAAAGCACGTGCGCGCCCTACCCACACACCTGGGTCAATCAAAGCCGTGCCATCTTTTTCGACTCGCACACCCGGCAATCCCTCCAGAGCCTGAGGGATCGAATATTCCCAAGGGTTGCGCATCGGGATCTGCGGGAGAAACGGGATGTCGTAGCGGAATGCGTACTCCAGCGCCGAATCGATATTGTGGTGCGGCAGACTGCCAATCCCCGTCGTCAATCCACCTGTGAGTTTCTCAGGCTTCATCGCGCGCTCCTGCAGAGAAGTAACTCGCCGTTGGGTGGTGGAACGCAATCGCCGAAACACTGGCTTCGGGATCCATCATGAACCCATCAGTGAGCTGCACGCCGATCTCTTTGGGAGATAGCAAATCAAAGAGAACAGCTTGATCGTCCAAGCGCGGGCACGCTGGGTAACCGAAGGAATAACGCTTGCCTCGGTACTTGGCTTGGAATCGATCCAGCATCGTCGTTTCAGGCGGATCGGCGAAACCCCACTGCGCACGCATCTGCGTGTGGAGCATTTCCGCCAGGCCTTCGGCGGATTCCAGAGCGACAACCTGCAGAATGTGGGATTTCAGGTACTCACCGCGGTTTTTGAAAGACTCCGCCATTTCCCGAATACCCCGGCCCACGGACACCACGAATGCGCCCACGTTATCGTGCACATCGTTCCAGCGGGGCGCTTGCCCTGCCACTGCCACAGGGCGGACATAGTCCGCCAAGCAAAGACCGTTCTCTTTTTTCTGGCGAGGGAGTTCCAGGGCAGCTGTCTTGCCTTCTTCCGAAAGCAGGTACAGGCGATTGCCATCGGAAGCAGCCTTGAAAAACGCATACACAGCAGAGGGCTCTAGCAGTTCCGTGCCACGGTATTCGTCTTTAAGCTCTTCGACAGTCTGCCAAATCTGGAAAGACTTTGGGTCTTCTTGCTCCCATTCGCGCATCAAAGCTGGAGAACTCTTGCGCCGATCGAGATCACGCACGATCTTGCCGGGCATCCCCAGATGGCGGCCGTAGAGCATCATCGGGTTGACGAACTTGAAAACCGAATCGATGGGCAGGTGTTTCAGCACATGCCGCTTGTAATCGGGCGGCTCCGGGCTTTTTTCCAAAATCGCTACAGTCGCGGACCGCGTGGTGACTTCAGGCGCTTCATTCTTTTTCACCTGCACTTCGCCCAGGGCTGCCCTGCGCTCGCTCATTTCTTTCTGGAGGCGTTCAAAGGCTTCTTTGTCTACGATGGTTTTCGCGAGTTCTAAACCCATCATCGCATCGGAGGCATAGGCCACTGTGCCACCGTAAGCTCTGGAAATCTGGCGATCGACAAAGTTTTGCGTCAACGCAGCTCCGCCGACCAACATCGGTGGCGTCACACCCGCTTTAGTGAGGTCATCTGCGGTAACCACCATCTGCTGCGCAGACTTTACCAATAAACCCGAAAGGCCGACGATATCCGGCTGGTGCTCGCGCACTGCCTGGATGAGCTGTTCTGGCGGGACTTTGATCCCGAGGTTCACGACGTGGAAGCCGTTATTCGCCAGAATGATCTCGACGAGGTTCTTGCCGATATCGTGGACATCGCCCTTCACCGTCGCGAGCAAGACCTTGCCTCGCGTCGACGACTCGGACTTTTCCATGAACTTTTCAAGATGGCTTACGGCGGCCTTCATTGCCTCCGCCGACTGAAGCACTTCGGCCACAATCAATTGGTTCGTATTAAATAACCGGCCCACTTCGTCCATGCCCTTCATCAGAGGGCCATTGACGATATCCAGAGGCCGCATTTCTTTTAGTGCCAAATCGAGATCGGGCACCAAACCATCTTTGGAACCTTCGATGATGTACCGGGGTAAACGCTCCATGAGCGGCAGTTTGTCTGCCTCAATTCGTGCGACCGGCTTTTTCGTACGGAAATGCGCCGCAAAAGCTGCAATGGGATCTTCCCCGCGGTTGTAGAGCAGGTCTTCGGAAAGTTTTCGCTCGTGCTCAGGAATACTGGCGTAGCGCTCGAGCTTTTCCGAGTTGACGATTGCGCAGTCGAGGCCCGATTGAACGCAATG
>JAIEOG010000298.1 GCA_019750655.1 bacterium | reverse complement strand
GATCTCGGTAGCCTATTCTGGGGGCTACCGCGTCGCGCGCAGCGTCCAGGGGCTCAACCGCCCCCACGCGATTGTGATTGGGATGCTCTCCGGTGTCGGCTCGGTTTTGAACATCGGCTGGGCTGTTTGCGCCCATGGTTGGGGATTCGCTCTTCTGCCTTGGTGCTTTTACGTTCTCGTCTCTAGAACGGATCGCCCGCACTACTTCCGCCAAGTGCTTTGCTTAGGGCTGCTTTACTCGTGTTCGACGGCGGTCATCTATTCTTTGCCCGGGCTTTTGATCGTACTTTGCATCAGCGCTTTCTTATTGCCCCCGGCGCACAAGCTGCGGTTCGCGTTGGGGCTGGGGATCTTTAGCTTTCTTTCGCTGGTGAATGCGGCCGATGTGGTTTATGCCGTCATGCTTTTTGCGGGGGAATCAGCACGGGCCGGGAATGCGCCTTTCCAACTGCTGCCGCCGCTCTACCAGCTGGCCTACCTCATCCGGCACAATGGCGATTTCTTATTGATCGCGGTGGTGCCCCCATCGCTGCTCATGCTTTTCTTCCGGCGCAGCCCGCGCGCGCTCCGGTGCTCAATGGCGGTCCTGGCAAGCTTACTGGCAGAGCCATTGCTCTCGGCGGTGGATTGGGAAGGCTGGAAAATCCCGCTGCTTTCGGCGTACCGGTGGGAGCTGGTGACGTACCACTACACGTTGGTCGTGCTGCTCGTGTTGGGCGAAGCCTTCCGGGGCTGGGAGCAGGTGCGCTGGCATTGGAAGAAACTCACACTCCCGTCCATTTCTATAGCCTATTTTGCCTTCGTCGCAGTGGTTGCGGAAGCGGATCATAAGTGGGAGCTCATTCGTCGGTATACCACCCAGTCTTTGGGTGGTTTGGCGCTGATGACTCGGGTGGGGTGTTTGAAGGATATCCCGCCGGAGCACAAACACACCTACCGTTTTGCCACGGTACCCTCGGTGTTTGTACCGAACATGCTCACGGCTTATGGGCTGGAGACCTTTGACGGCAGCTCCAGTGGGCTCACATTACGAAAGAATTACTTTTTTGGATTGGCCGTGCACAAGCCGGCCGAATACATCCGCAACCAGAGTTTCAATTGGCTGCATATTCCCAAAGTCGGAGAATCGCTCTCCGAGCAAACGAATCTCGGTGCCTTGCGCGTGGCGAATGTGCGCTACTTGTTGAGCGACCGCATTTTGAACGAGCCAGGATTGCGAGAAGTCGCTCAGTGTGGGCCGCCTGTCTTTCAAGGTGAGCCACATTGGATCGCGCGCTTGCTTGCTCGCATCGGAACTCCGGAAGTGCAGGGGCCGCCCCGGATTTACGAGTTGGAGAACCCCTGGCCAAGGGCCTTTGTGCCGTCGGTGGTTCGCGCAAGCCAGTGGCCCATCCAAGACGCCGCGTTCTACCAGGAGCTGATGAAAGCCGGTCAGGCGCCACAAGCGCTTTTTGCCAGTGGCGATTTGCCAGAAGGTGCGTGGGAACAACGCGGTTTGGAGTTGCTGCAGGCAACTCAGGTTCCTGGCGGCTATGATCTAGAGTTTGCTCCCACGCTGCGCTCCAAACCGGGCCTCGTAGTTTTGAATGTTCCGTACACGCGTTTTTGGAATTCCGCCGAGGGAACTACCCGGGTTTTTCCAGTCAATGGCTACCAAATAGCAGCGGAGATTCCGCCTGGCATGCAGCAGCTGCGTTTGCGTTACAAGCGGCCCACGCTTTTAAGGCGCTAGCAGCGCGAGTCGGTGGTATTCACGCACGCGTTCCGCGCGGTAAGAGTCTTTCACTTGCGCAGTTTGGAAATCGTCTGCAATCGCGGGGTGGACGATGATCTCATGTTCCCATTTCCGTTGAAGAGTTCTCTGTAGAGCCACGGGACTACGGAAATGCCGTTTTTGTGGGTAGAAGCAAGGCGATAGACGGAAGCCCGCCAAGATCAGGTTGCGGCGCGCTGCGAGACTCAAAATACACAAGGGGAATTTCGGAGTGAACCAAAGCGCCCGATCATAAGGCAATCGAACGCGCGAAATACGGCGTTTGCGAATCGCCGGCCCCACGGCTTCCACCACTCCCGGCAGCAGATGCACGTGGTGGTGGCTATCCAAATACGAAACCGGCACATTCAGGCTTTCTAAGTGCGCTAGCTGGCGTTCCGTTTCTTCCTCCATGCGCCGGTGTTTAAGGCGTTGGGAAACAAACGGGTTGAAGAGGTGAAAAAGCACGGCTTTCGGCGAACGAAATTGAAAGCGCTCGGGAGTGTTTTCGCCGCTGGAGGTGAAGTCCAGGTGCAGGCCGAGTTCCACTCCGGGGACGGCACGCAATTCGTCGAGGCGATGTTCGAGATAACCCGCATTCGCCATGATAGAAACGCGGCGCACGACGCCCAGCTTGGCGAGTTCTAAAATCCCGTCATTTACCGCGGGTGTCATTCCCCAATCATCGGCGGTGAGCCAGCTTTGGCGGAGGGGCCGGCGCTCTGCACCGCCATTCGGTTTGCGGCAGATATACAAAACATCGGAAAAAAAGGCGAACGAGCAGCGTTCATGGGAAACCTGGAAGCCTGCCGCTTCTAACGCTGCAGTCCATTGTGGTGGGGTGCGGTACTCTTCGTGTTTTTCCTGGGTGCGTGTGAAGCCCGTGCGCACCGCGAGCCATTCATACGTCCGGTTAAACCGTGAAACGATACCGGGAGCAGGGTTAAGCGAACGCAGGATAAAAGTCCCCCCTGGGCGCAGGGCTGCGTAGATATCCCGCAGTATCCCTTCCTGCTCGGTGCGCGGAAAGTAGTGCACGCTATCGATGATCACAATGGCATCTGCGGGTTCGATACTCGCGCGAAGATCGCCGATCTTGAAAGCGATGTTGGGAACTCCCCGCGCAGCCTGCTCTGCGCTTTGGATGCGCTGCGGATCGTGATCCACACCCACGAGGCTTCGGTTGGGCCCTTCTACGGCAGCAAACACCGTCGATAAACCATGGCCACAAGCGAGGTCCAAGACTTTCCCTTGCTCTGGCAGGTAGCAAAGAATGTCGCGGTAAGGCGTTAGCATCCAACGCAGGGATAGAAACGCACGCATTCCCAGGCCCGTATTCCAGCGATCCCGCAAAATGGCGCTCAACATTCCTAGTTTAGTGTTCGAGGCGCGGGTGGGGCAGTAATGGCGCTGGTGTTTTTGCCGCCAGAGTTTCGGTAGCCAGTAGGCCACTTGAAAAATCTCTCTTCGGATTTGCACTGTCGATTTCTGTTCGCGCAGAGAAAACTTAACGGGCAGCTCAACATGCGAAAAACGGTAGCCGTTCTTTACGAGGTACATCTCGAGATCGAAGAGAAATCCCGGGCAGGTTTGTTTAGCAAAAGCAGCCGTAGCAAAACGCCGGCTCATAGCTTTGATGCCACACTGGGTGTCCGTCGAGTGGATGCCGAGCAATGGCCGGACTAGAGCATTGAAACGCAAGCCCAGACGGTGCCGCCGGTGGACAAAGGGAAGCGCGGGTACTGGCAACTCATAAATGCTTTCGTAGAGGCGGCGGTTCCCGGCAGCAAAATCAAACCCCTCGGCGAGCTTTGCGGCAGCTTGTTCGAAAAAAGCTAGGTCGTAAGGCAAGTCGGCATCGACGAAGAAAATCCAGTCACCGCGCGAGGCATTGAAGCCTGTCTTGAGCGCGACGCCTTTCCCCGGTTTTCCTTCGTGTTGGAGGTTGCGTACTTGAGGGAGCTCGGCAGCGAGCCTTGCCGCGATAGCTTCTGAGCCATCGTCCGCATCGTCCGTCGCGCGGTTGCAAATGATGAGCAGTTCAAACTGGTCGGGCCAACGGGCTTGGTGAAACTGGTGTAAGGCGCGGACAGTGCTTTCCAAGCAGTGCGCGCTCGCGCGGGCCGGGATCAAGACCGAGATCAGCGGCGCATCAGCCATCGGGTTAACTCCCTAGAGCGCCATTGAGTTTTTCCACGACAAAAGCCACGTCGGCATCTTTCATCATCGGGAAGACGGGTAAGCTTAAAGCCCGCGCATAAAACGCTTCAGCGCGTGGAAAGGAAATCGCCGTGCCGCGGTTTCGGTAAAAGGGCTGCAGCGGGACGGGGATGTAGTGCACTTGTGTGTGGATGCCAAATTCGGAAAGGCGCCGCATGACTTCTCCCCGAGAAGCGCCTTCGGGTAACAACGCCGGGAATAGGTGGTGGCTATTGCCCACGTCATCTTCCGCAAAAAGCACACCCACCGGGCTCTTTGTTCCGGCCAGTTCCCGACGGTAAAGCGCCGCGATCTGTTGCCGGCGTGAAACGAATCGATCGAGCTTGCGCAACTGGGATCGGCCTAACGCGCATTGGATGTCGGTTAGGCGGTAGTTGAAACCCAGTGCCTGCATCTCGTGGTACCAGGGATTGGGACGATCGCCCTCAAAACCTTGCTCGCGTACTTCCCACCGGGCGCTCTCGCGCACGATGCCGTGAGAGCGGAGGCTTGTGAGCTGACGGTAAAGCGTTTCGTCATTTGTCGTAATCGCGCCACCTTCACCGGTGGTGATGGCCTTCAGCGGGTGAAAGGAAAATACCGTCATGGCGGAATGCCGGCAGCTGCCGACTTTCACGCGGCGCCCATCCTCGTCGGCGTAACTCGAGCCTAGAGCGTGACAAGCATCCTCGATAACCGCCGCGCCCGCGCCTTGAGCCAAGCGGGCAATCGACGCCATGTCCGCCACCCCACCGCCGTAGTGCACGGGAATGACAGCGCGGACATTTGGTGCTGTCTGCAAAGTCTTGCGTAAGGCTTGCGGATCCAAGCAAGCCGTCGAGGGGTCGATTTCTGAAAACAAGGGATCCGCTCCGCAATAGAGTGCGGCGTTGCTGCTGGCCATGAACGTAATGGGAGAAGTGATAACGGAATCGCCGGCTTTCCAGCCCAGGGCCAGGCCGGCTAGATGCAGGGCTGCAGTGCCGCTCGAGCAAGCGACTGCGAAACGGCTGCCACAGTAAGCGGCCAGTTCGGATTCAAAGAGCTCGACTTGGCGCCCGCAGGTCAGCATATCCGACTGCAATACCTGGGCGACTGCCTCGATATCGTCGGCTTCGATGGTTTGTCGGCTGTAGGGCAGCACGTTAGTTTTCCGGTGCGAAAACGATGTCCTGGAGTTGTGCAGGAGACAGACGCTCCGGATTCGTCTCCGAACTGTATTCGAAACCGTCGGTAACGGGCTTACCACCCGTGCGCGATTTGTAGGCGTTCTCATCCCACCAGTTGAAGCAAGGTTGAATGACAAAGTGCGAATCGAATTCCAAAGTGTTGCGCGATTCGTCCTTGGGAACCATGACTTCGTGGAGCTTCTCGCCGGCGCGGATTCCGATAAGGTCGATCTCGCAGTCGGGCTTGAGCGTTTTTGCCAAGTCGATGATGTTCATGCTCGGGATTTTGGGGACGAAAACTTCGCCGCCTTCCATGCGCCCAAAGCAGCTAATCAGGAAACTCACGCCTTGGTTGAGGGTGATCCAAAAGCGCGTCATGCGTGCATCCGTGACGGGGAACTTGTTCACGCCGTCTTTAATGAGCTTGCGGTAAAAGGGAATAACGCTGCCGCGGCTTCCGACGACGTTGCCGTAGCGCACGACCCCAAAGCGCGGGCCGCCGTCGCCACTCATGTGGTTGCCGGCGATGAAGAGCTTATCGGACGCGAGTTTTGTCGCCCCGTAAAGATTGACTGGGTTAGCCGCTTTGTCGGTGGAAAGCGCAATCACGCGTTTCACTTTATGGCTAATAGACGCTGCAATGACGTTCTGGGCGCCCAAGATATTCGTCTTGATGCATTCAAAAGGGTTGTACTCGGCGGTGGGGACTTGCTTCATTGCCGCCGCATGCACGACATAATCCACCCCGCGCATCGCTTGGTTCAGGCGTTCGAGATCGCGGACATCGCCAATGAAGTAGCGCAGGAACGGGTACTTCGATTGGGGGAACTTCTGCGCCATTTCGTATTGCTTCAGCTCATCGCGGCTGAAAACAATCAGCTTATGGGGCGTCGTGTTTTCAATCAGGTGCTGGACAAAAGCGTGGCCGAAAGAGCCGGTGCCTCCCGTTAGGAGAATGCTGCTTCCATTGAGCATTTGGTGGGCATCTTTAAGCGCGTTGGTGGGCATCGGCGAACTGGCTCCAGGCTACAGTTGAGCCTAGGTTCTAGCCCCTGTCCTACGGCCTTACAATGAAAAAGTAGGCACGCTTTTAGCCGGTCTGAGGGGTTTGGAAGCAGTCCTGAAAAGGCGGATTTCGGGACTTAGGCAACCGTCGCTGGGCTGCGAAATCTGGCTCGCAGACTGCATTGGTGTCCCGCATGCGGCCACTTCTTTCCGATGCGGAGCTTTTCTTGCGCCTAAGCAGCGGTGTTCAACCTTCCGCTGTCGCGGTCCAGATTACGCGCCGGGCGATGCGGTCTTTTGGAGGGTGGCGTGAGTTTCTGAAAGCCCCGCCCAAGGACTTGCCCGGTGTCGATCCCCAAAGGCTGCGGTGGTTAGAAGAGCTGGCCCAAAGGCTAGCCTCTGCGCGTCCCTACGCCTTCACTTCCAGTGTGTGCGCCGCAGAAACTCTTCGCGGGCTTTTGCCAGAGGATCAAGAAGGCATTGCGGCGGCTTTCCTCCATGCGGATCATAGTCTCATCCAAGCCCGCCTGATTTTCCGGGGTGCTGTGAGCGAGTGTTTTGCGCAGCCACGCGAAATTCTCCGGGCAGCTTTGCAATCGGGAGCTGCTTATGTCGTGGTAGCGCACAACCATGTGGGCGGGGAGCCGGCTCCTAGCGAATCCGATGTGCGTTTCACGGCTCGGCTGGAATGGGCCGCAAAACTCGTTGGTATCCCGTTGCTAGATCACTTAGTCCTAGCGGAGCACGGGGCCTTTTTTAGCTTTGCCGACGCAGGCCTTATGAAAAAAGAAGCTAGGCCCGAGCGGTAAGGGAGGACGCGGCCTTGGTGTAGATCGTCTGGCCAATCACAATGGCGTCCATGTCGGTGTTTTGGAAGCAGCGCAAAGCGTCCTGCGGTGTGCACACGATTGGCTCGCTGTCGTTGAACGACGTATTTAACAGCATCGGAATGCCCGTTTTTTTTCGGAACGCTTCAATGAGTTCCCAATAAAAACCTTGGGTTTCTTTGTGCACGCTTTGGATGCGGCACGTACCGTCGGCGTGGACCACGCCGCCGATGCGTTCCTTCACTTCCGGGTTCACCTCGAACACGGCTTCCATGGTTGGTGATTCGAAGACGTTTTCAAACCAGAGTGTCTGGTGCTCGGCCAGTACAGACGCGGCGAAAGGCCGGAAAGGCTCGCGGTGTTTCACGCGATCGTTCAGGCGCTGTTTCATTTCGGCGCGCCTAGGATCGGCAAGAATACTGCGGCTGCCGAGAGCGCGAGGGCCAAATTCCAAGCGACCATCGACTAAGCCCAAGATTTTGCCCTGGGAGAGCTGCTCAGCCATCCACGCCGCAAGCTCCGTGCGGTTGGAAAATTCCTGCTTCTGCATGCCGTGAGGCAGCTCCGACGGGCCCGTGACTTCTGAAAGATCGGGGCCCAGCAAAGCCCAGTGTCCCGATTCGGGGGTTACTTCGGCTTGTGCTGCCGCTATGGCGGCGCCAACGGCCAACCCACCATCATGCGACGCGGGGGCGACAACTACTTTGTGGAAGGGGGTGCGCTTGGGAATCTTGCCCACCCAAACGCTGTTGTGCGCGCAGCCGCCAGAAAGTGCCAGAGTTTGCGCTGGTACTTTTTCGTGCAGAGTTCCGACGAGACGGTTTGCGATTTCTTCAAACCGCGCCTGCACGCTTGCCGCTAGATTACGGTGTGCCGCCGTGAGGGGATCCGTGGACTTGCGCGGCGGCAATCCAATGAGCTGCGTCAGAAACGGCGTGCTATAGAACGGCTTGATCTTAGGCTGCGATTTCTCGACCGTCATCTGGATAGGCTTTTTCAAAATCGGGAAAGCTTCGGGATTGAGATAAAACGTTCCGTCCGTCTTTTCGCGAACAAGTTCGCGCATCGCGTGGGCATATTGCGGACTGCCGTAGCTAGAGAGCCCCATCACTTTGAACTCGTCCCCGTAGTGCGGGAACCCCAGAAACTGGGTCAAAGCGGTATAGAAAAAGCCCAACGAGTCGGGAAAGAAAACGCGCTTAACGACTTCGATGCCATTCCCTTGGGGTTTTCCCATCATGACGGACACGAAATCCCCCAAGCCGTCGATGGACAAATAGGCCTGCGAGTCGTCTTTCGAAAGAAAGCGGCTGCTCATCAAGTGCGCGTAGTGGTGTTCGTAGGTCAAAACCGACGCCTTGATTCCCAGCGCACGCAGCTCCACTGCTAAGCGAGTGGGCGGTGTGTGGTTTGCGGGGCGATCGAGGAGTGCTGGGTGCGCGGCAATTAAGCGCGCTTTGCGAAACCAGTGCTTAAATGGCTTGCGAGCGATGGCGACGGTAGTGACGTCGCTGCCCTGGAGCCCAGCGTGGCGCAAGCAATAGGCAATGGCCAAACTCGGAAATCCCGCATCGTGTTTGATGCGCGAAAAGCGTTCTTCTTCAGCGGCTGCTACGAGACAACCGTCGATAACTAAGGCGGCGGAGGAGTCGCCGTGGCCGTAGCTCAACCCTAAACTAACCATGCGTTTTGAACTCAAAGATTGGTCTCCCAGGAGTGAAGACACTCATTGTATCAGAGAATTTCCGTCGGTGTGACGCGTCGCCCGGCACCTTCGGCGGCTTTTTGTGTTTGGTTATCAATCTCGACTAAGAGATAATGGGGCCGACCGATTTCTTAACGATTTTTCCTTACAAAATGGCGATTGCGAATACCCAGGTGGATGCGTTCCTCTACGCTTTTGCGGGCTTTGCCGCGGTGATTCCATTGTTCTATCTCAACATCCGCTACGCGCGGGCGTTGGGAATGATCGATTGGCCAAAAGA
>JAIEOG010000144.1 GCA_019750655.1 bacterium | reverse complement strand
CATTGTCTTCGGCAGAAAGTCGCTTCCAGCCCATCGAAGCGAGTACAAAGCCCCCTGCCGCTTGCACCACCGGAATGGAAATCCCAAAAAACGCTAGCAAGTGGCTGCCAATGAATAGAACGACGGTGAGCACCGCAAACGTGTTCGTCGCCACGCGGCGAGCAATGAGCTTACGAGTCGGAAAGTCCACACCACTCGTAAAAGGCATCAGCAAGATGGCCGAGCCAATCGGGTTTAAAACGGGGAAAATCGCCGCAAAAACCAGTGGCACCGCATGCAGGAACAAAGAAAGGTACTGATAGTCCAAAACACCCTCGCAAAGAGGCAGCTTACCTACCGCATTTTATACTGCCGCACAAGCGGCCCGCTGGTTAAACTAGTGTCATGATTAGCTCCATTGTACTTCTAGTTTTGTCCAATATCTTCATGACCATCGCCTGGTACGGGCACCTGAAATCCCTGTCGGCAAAGCCGCTCTGGATCGCCATTGGGGTGAGCTGGGGAATCGCGTTTTTCGAGTACTGCCTGCAGGTGCCGGGCAACCGCATCGGCTTCCGGTACTACACCCTCCCGCAGCTTAAAATTCTGCAAGAGGTGATTACGCTGGTGGTTTTCGTAGGCTTCGCACGCATCGCGATGGGCGTGAAGCTCACACCCAATATGCTCTGGGCAGGCTTATGCCTAGTGGGTGCGGTGTTCTTTATCTTCCGGGACGCGAAGCTGTCTTAGGAAACAGGCTTGGGCGCTAGTTCTGTGTACTTTTTCGCATTCCCGCGAGCGAGTTCCACGGGGTAGCGGCGAGCGTTCTGCTCCAGCTTCTCCCAAAGCGCGGCTTCTAAGTCGATATGGAAATGGTCGGCAAGCCGCAGCAGATAAAAGAGGATATCGGACATCTCATGCCGCAGGGCCTGCGCCTTGTCGGGGTTCTCTGTGAGCTTAGCGGACTCTTCCGCAGTCAACCACTGGAAGAGCTCGAGCAGCTCACCCGCCTCCCCTGCCAACGCCATAGCTAAGTTCTTCGGCGTGTGGAATTTCTCCCATTCGCGCTCGCGCACAAACTGCCTTTGAAATTCCAGGATTTTCTGTAAGTCGACAGGTTTAGTTTCCATGCGGGCGAAGAATATGCTCTATTCCGCGCGATTGGAAGAGCACACACGAAAACCTACGCCCCGATGGAAACGCGCACAGCTTGAAGTGCAAACGACCACGCTCTGGGACTATCCCTCGCAACACTATGGCGGCGGCGCCCAAGGCGATAAAGACTACAAAGGCGTCACTCCGGCCTATGTCATTTGGAATTTGTTGGAGCGCTATACGCGCGAAAACGATGTCGTGGTGGATCCATTTTGCGGCAGCGGCACGACCTTGGATGTTTGCCAGGACATGGGCCGCAAGGGCATCGGTTTTGATATCGCGCCTTACCGAGAAGACGTCCAACAAGCCGACGCTAGAAAACTCCCATTAGAGAACGACAGCGCGGATTTTGTTTTCATGGACCCGCCCTATTCCACGCACTTGGAATATTCTGGCCACCCGCAGTGCATCGGTGAACTCGATTCGCGTGAGCCCGCGTACTACGAAGCCATGGATCGGGTGATTACCGAAGCGTTCCGAGTCCTCAAAGACCGCCGCTACTTCGCTTTCTACGTTTCGGATTCGTTCAAACGCGGCAAGCCCTTCTCACCGATTGGTTTTGATCTAATGCAGCTCGCCCGCCGGCGTTTCCACTTGGTGGATATTGTCTCGGTGACGCGTAACAACCGCACGCTCAAACGCCGCAACTGGCATGATGCCGCTGTCGACGGAAATTACTTCCTGCGTGGGTTCAATTACCTGATGATTTTCAAAAAAGAGCTCGGGAAACAGCCCTTTGTTTCGCCGTTACCGCCCGACTCCCGGTTGCATTAAATCTTCGGTGTGCCGATGCGGCCTTCGGGGCCGATTTTGTCGAGGAAACGCTTTAACACAGCTTGTTCGATTTTCCCGCGGCGCGCAGCAGGCACTGGCAAGCGCACCACGAAATCCCAACGCTCGGTTTCTGTAAGGTGTAGCGAAACCCGCGGATCCGCACTCGGGGAATCCAAACCTTCTTTGTGTCCCATTAATTCCATATAACTGCGCGCTTCCCGCAAATACGGCGCACATTCTTCTTCGGCAGCAGACAGCAGAGCCGTCTCGATTTTGCGCCAGTCGACGGGCGGCCGTGCGGGGATCAAGAATGTATGCAGCACGTAGCGATTCGAAGACGTGAAGTTGAAGAGCGACTGAGTCAGGAACAAGCTATTGGGCAGAACCACCGTGCGGCCTGTGTATTGGTGCAAGTAGCCTTCCGGGCCCATTTCCATGAGCGTTGTCGTGAAAAGATTGTGATCGATCACCTGGCCACGCGCGTGCGCGATCTCGATGCTGTCGCCAATATCAAAAGGGCGCGTGCTGGCCTTGAGCAGGCCCCCGAGCAGGCACAAGATCATTTCTTTGGTCGCAACCACAATCGCGACGGCCAAGGCGACAAGTCCAAGAGCGAAAGAACGCAGCTGCGCCGCCCAGATGATCACGATACCGACGAGCAGCACCAGCACCATAGCGTTCTTGTATTGGACGATCCAGCGACGCCGCGTGTCGGCATCGTTGAAGCGCGCCTTGCGCAGCACGCGGATCCCAGCCCACCGAGCGATGGTAATCAGCAAGATCAAGATGAGTGTGCTCAGGAATCGTTCGGCGAGGATGCGCTGTGTTTCCGACATGAGATTAGGATACACAGCCGCCGGGTTTGCGGGTATGCCAAAGAGCATGCTCCTGCGGAACCTTGAATCTAAGCTGCTCTGGGCGGGCCTCGCGCTCGTGCTTTTCACGGGCCTTTATAACGTCGGTATCATTGCGCTGGACGATTACAGCAATGGTTTTGCGATCATGGTGCCAGCGCAAAGTCTTCCGGCCATAGCGCCCCAAGATGGTGTGCACCCGTACCTGCCGAAACTTTTTCTGCGCGGCTTAACTCGCATGGCTCTCGCTCTCGGCATGCAAGACCCACTCTGGCAGTTGCGCTTCACCTTTGCTTTACTGGGCGTTTTTTCTTTCTTGGCTCAAGCCTTCTTAGTACGAACTCTCTTCGCCGAAGGAACGCGAGCCCGCACCTTTGCCCTTTTCCTAATCGGCTTTTACTTTCTAATGCCGCTCTTTCTCAGCCGGCCCATGATTGAATCGCTCGCCATGCCTTGGCTCAGCCTCAGCGCGGCCTTTGGCGTGCGCGCATTTCGACGGCCACCGGGGAAAGCCGACGCAGAATGGGCAGCGGCTCTGCTCTTTTTATCCGTGGCGTGTCTCTTCCGTTTTCAGGCGGGCGTCTGTGGCGCGGCGCTGGCCTCAGCCGTGTTGCTACGCCGTTCGGCAAAAGAGTGCACGGTCTTTGCCCTCACCGCTGCCGCGCTGTTTGTCTTAACGGGATTGCCCGATGTTTTTCTGCGTGGAGAGTTCCATGGGCAGTTGCGAAGCTATGTCGGCTACAACCTAACCAACTCCGGAGAGCACTACGGCGTGATGCCGTTTTATACTTTTATTCTACTGCTCTTCGGCCTGACGTTGCCGCCCGCGCTTTTCTCTCGCTACCGGGGTTTGGATTGGAAACGCGCGTACCAGCCGCTCTGGGCGCCGTTGGGTTATCTTGTGATTTTCACGCTCGCGCATTCTATCTCGCCTCATAAGGAAGACCGTTTCATTGTCCCTGTCTTGCCGCTCTTGCTCGTCTGTTTGGTACCCTTGCTCGATTTCCTGTGGGAGGGCCACGCTCGCTGGCGGCTTCGCTGGTTTCTGGCGCTTAATGGCGTTTTGCTTTTCGCCGTCACGCTCAGCATCCCGCAAAACAATGTCGTATCACTCGCGGGGTGGCTGACTCGGCACTCTCAGATCCAAGCCGTCGACGCACTGGATGGTGCGCTCGCCATCCGCCCCCAAGCTTTTATCGCGCGCACGATTGAATGGGGGAGTTTCGCGTCTGCGGACTACTCCCCGCGCGACTGTAGCCGCTTGGTGGTAACCCGCTGGGATGTGCCCTTGCCCGAAAACTGGTTATCGCGTTTCCGACCCGTGGCTCGCTTCCACCCAACGGGCTTAGAAGCCTTGCTCGTCCACACCAACCCGCGCAATGCGCGGCGTGGCCCCTTGGAAGCTTTTCAACCGATTGCTTGCCCCGACTAACGCCGGCCGATGAGATCTTCGTAGCGCAAGGTCCCGCCAACGCTCCCCTTCGTCGCACGGGAAACGCGCGCTTTAGGCGCAGGCGCGGCGCTGGTGGCTTTCTTAACCTTAAGGAAGTGCCGGTAGAACGGGTTTTCTTCGCCCAAAGTTTTCGCCAGCTCGGCCGCACACTCTTGTGGATCGAGTTTCTGGGCTTCTGCCCAAAGATCGTCGAATAGCAGGCTTGTCGCCCCAATGGCGAGCGAAGGAAAAGCGCCGTCTTCCACCTCGCCGTAACCGACGATGAACAGCGGGCCCCAGAGTTCCTTCAGAGCTTTTTCATACGCGCGTTCGTCCGCTTTGGTGCCGTGGCCTGAACGCCGGCGCAATTCCTTCGTCGAGAGCGGGGAATCTTCTTCCAACACTCGCAAAATCCGCCGCGCCGCAGGGGAAAGCTGGGCTTCGGAGCCGCCCAGCGCGCAAAGCAGTTTGGGAAAAAGCTCTTTGGAAAAGAAGGTTGCTCGGCCCTGGAACCATTTCGCGTAAACCGTTTTGCCGGAACCCGAGAGCCCCGTTTTCAAATGCCACAGATCGGCGACCCGGTCGTCCCCTTCTGAATCCCATTCCCAGCGCATTTTCGACCGTGGAAAAAATTCCGACCAAAGCGAACGAGGCTCCGGACGGTTTTGCAGGGGGTAAACTAGGAGAATTCCCCGTTTTTGGATCTTTGAAACAGCTGAGCGGATGTTCATACTATTGCCGGGGTTATCGCAGCGCGTGCGCGCTGCCGTCAATCATGATAGGGAACGGGACAAGGGATAGAGACCATGAATTACACCATGCCAGCTGAATGGGAGCCTCACACGGCCGTATGGGTCGCTTGGCCGAGCCACGCGAATCTCTGGGGCGAGGAAGATCTCGCTGCCGTCCAAAAAGAATTCAAAAGCCTGTGCGAGGCCATTACCTACACACCGGCAGGTGAAACGCCCGAACACCTACAAGTACTCTTCGCCGAGGGCCGCGGTGCGGAAGCCCGGCGAGAACTCGCTGCCCTGCCCGCGACTTTCCACGATATTGGCTTTGGCGACATCTGGCTCCGGGACACAGCCCCCGTATTTCTCGTTTCCAAGACGGGCCAAGCAGCGGCGGTTTTCCAGTTCAATGGTTGGGGCGGCAAGTATAACCTCCCGAATGACGACACCGTCGGAAAAAACATAGCGACCGTTTCCAAAACACGGCAACTCGAGTTTCCCTTCGTCTTGGAAGGCGGCTCCATAGAAGTGGATGGCGAAGGCACTTGCCTCACCACAGCGCAATGCTTGCTCAACCCGAATCGAAATCCGGGCTTTGAACGTTTTGAACTAGAGAACAAACTGCGCCACGCTCTAGGCGTCGAAAAAGTGCTCTGGCTGCGCGACGGTTTATTAAACGACCACACCGACGGACACATCGATACCTTGGCGCGCTTTATCGCCCCCGGTGAAGTGGTTTGCATGCGGCCTAACGGAAAAGACGATCCCAATACCGCCGTTCTAGAAGAAATCCAGAAAACCTTGGCCGGGTTTACCGACGCACGCGGCCGGCAGCTCAAAGTGCACACGGTCCCTTCTCCGGGCAAAGTGACCGACGGGGAACGCATCCTGCCCGCGAGCTATGTGAATTTTTACATCGCCAACCACAGCGTCGTGGTTCCGCTTTATGGCGTGCCCGCTGACAAACTCGCATTGGAAGCCCTCGCTCCGCTTTTTCCGGGCCGCAAGGTCATTGGCGTTTCCGCACAGGTCCTGCTCCGTGGCGGCGGCGCTTTCCACTGCATCACTCAGCAACAACCCAAACAGGGAGCTCCTCGTGGCAAATAAAACGCGCTTCGCAGCGATCCAGTGCACACTGAGCGACGACCTCACGCAAAATGCGGAGAAAGTCGCAAGCTTCGTCGAGAAAGCCGCCAAAGAAGGCGCCAACATCGTTCTACCGTCGGAGCTTTTCCAGGGTTATTACTTCTGCAAAGAAGAGCGCGAAGAATTTTTTGCCCGCGCCCTACCCGCCGCAGAGCACCCGCTCATCACCCGCTTTCAGAAGCTGGCTCGGAGTTTGAATGTCGTGATCCCCGTCTCGTTTTTCGAGCGGGAAGGCCAAGCACACTATAATAGCATCGCCATCGTGGACGCGACGGGCGATGTCTTGGGTGTTTACCGCAAGAGCCACATTCCTGACGGCCCGGGTTATGAAGAAAAGTATTACTTCAATCCCGGCAATACGGGCTTCCGTGTCTGGGACACGAAGCACGGCCGCTTAGGGGTGGCCATCTGCTGGGACCAATGGTTTCCGGAGTGCGCTCGTGCCATGGCACTTCAGGGCGCGCAAGCGCTACTCTACCCTACAGCGATTGGTTCCGAACCTGCTTTGGCCGATCCCTTTGCGACTAAAGACCGCTGGCAACGCGCCATGATCGGGCACGCTGTTTCGAACGTAATCCCCGTCATCGCCGCAAATCGCACGGGTTCAGAAGGCAAAGAGCATTTCTATGGCCATAGCTTTATTGCCGATGAAACGGGCGTGAAAGTAGCCGAGCTAGAGTCGGATAAAGAAGGCGTGATTTACGCGGACTTTGATTTCGCTGCCCAACAAGCCGCACGCGCGGCCTGGGGATTCTTCCGCGATCGGCGCCCAGAACTCTATAAGGCACTCACCACACAAGATGGCCGGATTTAAGCGGCCTGTTGGTATTTTTTGAAGTGCAGCGTCCGGGCCTGGCCGCGCCAGTCTTCACGTTGGATTTTGTCTTTGAAGAACAGCCTTTGAGATATCGCCTCGGCTTGCGACGGCGATAAGTGCGCGAGCTGTTCGAATGTTCGGATGCCAAAATCGCGATCCAAGACATTGCGGATATACGGACCAATGCCTTTGATGAGTTCCAGATCATCTGGTCCCATTAGATCCGGATTGGCTTTCGCCGAGAGCGAACGCACTTTAGCTTCTAAATCCCGCAGCGCGCGCTCTTTTTCTTCCAAGGCCAAACGCAGCTGATTGGCGGAATCTTTTTCTTCACGCCAAAGCGCTTCCACCAAGGCATCACGCTCCGTATCCGGCATCACCGGCGCTGGAGCCCAATCCATTTCAGACGGCGTAGATTCGGGCCGTTGGGTGAGCTCAATCACCGTCGCAAGCGCCATTTCATTATCGCTGCGCAAGTGCGCGATCGTGGCCTCTAGCCCCAGGATCTTCTCGCGGAACTCAGCTTGCATCTGTTCATTTTGGCGAGAAAGGCCATCGAGCTTTTCCAGGACTTCCGATCCGTCTTCGAGGACTGTCTCTAAGGACGTCTCTTCGTCTTCCCAGATAGCGCGGGCAGCGTTCTCCAGATCCCCCTGCACTTCCACATCGGGAACCGTGGCGAGAACGACGGGCGCTGGTGCCGGAGCGGGAACCTCGACCCTGACTTCGGGGCGATTTTCGAGCTCCTCGCGCAAGCTCAGGACTTCAGATTGGGAAATCGCCAAAGCGCTTTCCAAGGAATGCCGGATAGAGCGCATAGCTTCGCGCTCCGCCAAAAGGCTTTCCCACTCTTCTTCCTGCTCGCGCCAAACACCTTCGCGTGCCTCGCCCTGGTGCTGGTGTGCTTCGAGCTGCGCACGGGCTTCTTCCGCCTCTTGGCGGGCCTGGCGAACGACATCCGCCAGACGCTCTGTCTCCAGACGCATTTCCTCGGTTTGCGCGCTTTTAAGCGAGAGTTCAGCGGTCAAAACCCGGAAATCCTCCAAACTCACCTCAGGAGCACTGGGTGGAGGCGGCGGCGCCGGCATTTCTGCGGGCGTTTCCCGGAAGTCCTGCTGGCGCATCTCTTCCAGCTCCCGCTCGAGAAATAGCGAGCGTTCAGCCAATTCGCGGTTGCGCGCCTCGAGATCGCGGTTGAAACCCTTCAAATTCTCCATTCCCGCCCGCAGGCGATCGAGTTCCACTTGAGATTCAGGGGGTGGATGCACCGTAGCTACCGATCCCGCTCGCTCCAAAGCGACTGCTAGCTCGCGTTCCTTCGAGAGAAGCTGATCGCGCAAGGCACGGACAAAGGCGTTGTGCTGCGGATCCTCCTCTTGCTGGTGTTCGTGGTGAGGCGGTGGGTCCGCGGGCGGCTGATCGCTCACCTCCAGCCTCGCTCGTGAAAATTTTCGGTGGTAGCCATACCCTAAGGCGAAAAATGCCACGGCCGTGGCGGCCAGTAAGGCGAACGTTTGGATAGCCAGGTAGACCATTTTAGGTTCCTCCCAGAAGTTCAAATTCCACGCGGCGGTTTTTCGCTCGCCCGCGATCGGACCGATTGTCCGATTCCGGCTGCGATTCGCCTCGGCCTTCCGTCACCAGAGAGGCCGACGATACACCCTGTGAAAGCAGCATTTGCGCAATCGAAGCTGCGCGGCGCTCACTCAGCGCTTGGTTAAAAGCAGCGCTGCCCACGGAATCCGTGTGTCCCGTAATTCTCAAGCGCAGTTCGGGCGCGCCTTTGACTAATTCGACGAGCGGATCGAGCAAAGGCTCGCTCGAGCTGGTGAGCTGAATCGAAGCAAACTGAAACCGTAGCTTGGTGGATTCCAAATCCCGCCGCAGAGTACTCGCCAAGGCCGGTGCGGGGTTGGGCACAGCGACCGTTAGAGAAACCTCGAGCGCGAACCCCTCCGCAGGCAGCTCACGCGCTTTCTTTTCCAGCGCCGTGCGAGCCACATCGGTCGGCACCACACCCGTTAGCACCAAACGGGCTTCC
>JAIEOG010000337.1 GCA_019750655.1 bacterium | reverse complement strand
GAAGAAGGAAATCTGGTCCTTAGTCTCGACGACGAAAGCGTGTTCGATTGCGTTTTCCAGCTCGCGGATATTCCCGGGCCAGTGGAAGTTTTCCAAAGTCTGCAACGCGTCGGCACTAATGCCTTTGATGCGCGAGCCGTGCTCCTGATTGAACTTATCAATGAAGTGGTGCACGAGAGCCGGGATGTCCTCGCGCCGGTCGCGCAATGGCGGCAAGAAAATCGGCATGACACTCAAGCGATAAAAGAGATCTTCGCGGAATTTGCCATCGCGGATCGCTTTTTCTAAATCACGGTTGGTGGCCGCGACAATCCGCACATCGGCTTTGATTTCGCGGTTGGCGCCCACGGGCGTGAAGGCGTGGTCTTGGAGCACGCGCAAAAGCTTCACTTGCGTCGCTGGGCTGGTGTCTCCGATTTCGTCCAGGAAGAGCGTCCCCTTGCTGGCGAACTGGAACTTTCCGATCTTGCGTTGATCGGCACCCGTGAACGCGCCTTTCTCATGGCCAAAGAGTTCGCTCTCAATCAGATTTTCCGGAATGGCTGCGCAGTTGATGGCGACAAAGGGGCCGTCTTTGCGAGGGCTATTGTAGTGAATCGCTTTGGCGACCAGCTCTTTGCCTGTCCCGTTTTCGCCACGGATCAAAACAGAAGTATTTACGCGCGTGAGGCGTTCAACCACGCTGAAGACGCGCTTCATCCCGCGGCTTGTGCCAACGCATTCGCTGCCTTCGCCTGAGAGCTGGGGTGCAGAGTAGGAGATGCGGTAGATGAGGTAGTAAGCGCGTTCCGCTTTTTCCACGACCTGCATCAGGCTATTTTCTTCGATTGGCTTTTCCACGTAATCGAAGGCGCCCTCGCGGATGGCTTCAATCGCATCGCGGATATTACCGTGAGCCGTAATCAAAACGACGGCGGAGGAATGCTGCTGTTCCCGGACTTGTTTGAGGAACTGCAAACCGTCCATCTCGGGCATTTTTACATCGCATAGAACGAGCGGGTACGATGCGGTTTGGAGTTTCTGCAGGGCCTCAACGCCATTGGCGGCTTCGTCGACTTGGTAGCCGCGCTGGGTGAGGATCTTCACCAGCTGAGCGCGAAGCTCTTTTTCATCGTCGACAACGAGAATGGAATCCACGATTCAACCGCCCTTGTGACTTGCATACCAGAGTCAATTAGGTGAAGGAAGCCAGAAACTTACGGTGGTTCCTCGGCCCTCTTGGCTTTGGATTTCTAGCCCACCGTGGTGCAACTCCACGAAATACTTGGCGAGAAAGAGGCCGAGGCCTGAACCGCTCGTTTGCTTAGCGGCGTTGCGTGCGCGGTAGAACTTTCCGGTGACTCTCGGCAGCTCGTCTTCGGGGATTCCGGCCCCCTGGTCCTCGACGGTGACGCGCACGCGTCCGGGTTCTTCCTTGGTACGGATGAGCACTTCGTTACCTGGCTGGCTGTATTTCACGCCATTTTCCGCAAGGTTTAAGACGATTTCCTGCACTAGCTGCGGATCGCCCTCGATGGGGAAAAGCGGTTCCAAGTCGAGCACGAGGCGAACGCGTTTATCCTCAGCCAGGTGCTTGAGGCGTGCGACTGCGAGCTCGACCGTTCGATTGAGATCGACCGCATCGCGCTGCACTTCGAGCGACATGGATTCCATTTTGGTGACTTTGAGAATGTCGCTAATGAGGCGCGATAGCTCTTCGCTCGCGCGGTTGATGTTTTTCAGTGAGTCGAGCGTTTTCGCAGGCGTGCCTTCGGGTTCCGATAAGGCGCCATGGCAGATGGCTTTGATGCGGGCAATGGGCGTTTTTAGATCGTGGCTGAAGAGCGAAATGAAGTTGTTCTTAAACTCCTCGAGTTGCCGACTGTATTCACTCTCTTTTTGCACGCGCCAGTATTCGGCCTCACGACGCCGCACTTTGAATCCATACAAAAGCAAGTGGCTAAAAAGCAGTGCGACGAGTGGGTTGGCGGTGTTCAATGAAACTTGGGCGTATGCCAAGCAGGCGACGCCCGCGGCCACCCAGGCCCCCGTAAGAAGGGCGAGCGCGAGCCAAGTGAATTGCAACGGCAGCCAGAGAATCGACGCCACACTCGCCGCAATCGTCAGCAGCGTAAGAAATCGGGTGAGCCACTGCGGTGGTGCTTTCAGCGCGCGGCCCTGCCAGAGGGTGTCGAGAGTATTGGCCTGCAACTCGAGCGCTGACATTTTGCCCACGGCAGTGCGAGGCCAACCTCCCGAAGGGCCTAGAAGAACAATCTTGTCGGCGAAGTCGGGCGGTGGGTGGGCGAAAAAGACTTCCTCGCTCACCGTGGGGTAGCTGCCAGCGGGGCCTCTAAAGTCGATAGCCAGAGGGAATTTCGGCAGCGTTTTACCCGAAGTCCCAATCAGCCGATGATAAGAGAGCAGGGTTGGGGACGGAAGTACGCCCCCTTCGAGATTGGCGTGACGCACCGTGTAGTCGTCGTCCGGGAGGGTGTCTTCCCGCAGGGCTTCGGCCGTGAAAACGGCGACTTGCCGGGGGTGTGATTGCTGGATGCGCGCCAAAGCGCGGTCGGTGATTTCGCTGTTCTCGATGCGGACCAGAGTAATGGGTGTCGGACTCTGGCGTACACCTCGCAGCCAGAAAAGGGCATCGGAGCACCAACGCTCGAGGCCCGGCAGCGGTAGAAACGCGACAACCGAACAAAGAGCAATGCGCAGCACGAGTGAAATCAGTGGCACGGCGCGGAGCTTACTTTGAGGTAGGCATGAAACCAACGCTTCTTTTAGTCGAAGACCATCCCGAAGCTCTCGAGCAACTAACGCGGGCTTTGGACCACGATTTCGATATCGTAGCGACTGCAACCACTGGCGCAGAGGCAGTAGCGATGTGTGAAAAACACCAACCGGGCCTAGTCCTTATGGACTTAGTGATGCCCAAAATGTCGGGCCTAGATGCCACTCGCTTGATCCTGGCAAGAGTAAGGCCGAATCCTCGGATAGTGATCCTAAGCGGTCTAGATCAGGAAGAAGTAGCTGTATCGGCAATCGAAGCCGGAGCCCACGATTACCTAGTAAAGCCAACGTCGTTGGAGACGATCCGCGAAGCTCTCCTGAATGTTCTAAAAAAAGCGGCTTAGAGCCGGAATCCAAAATACAGCTCGAAGCCCATGATGACGTTGTCGGCACCGACGCGGTTGATGGCCCATTTAAAGTCCACCATGAACGGGTTGAACTCAAACCCAGCGCCTAGCAACAAGGATGGCAAGAGAATGATTTCTTCGGTCGGCGAAGTTGCCGTCTGAACGCGGAACCACACAGCAGCGCTGGCGCCCATGCCGATACCAAAACTCGCGTGTTCGGAGAATCGGAACATGCGGCGAACCATCCCGTCGAACGAGAAAGCGTGCACCGAAGACAGCATGTACTTGTAGCCGATCATCCCGCGCAACATGAGTGGGATGTTCTCGTCCAACTCTGAGTAGTCGTGATCGAAGTATGCGCCGGCTTGGAAACCGAAATCTTTGTAGAAGTCTCCCGTCGGAGTTTGGTTGTTGTCGACGCGCGGTTCGATGTAAAAGTTGCCGCCTAATGCAAAGCCGACATGAAAGACGCCCGCATCTACGCGTTTGCTATCGTCGTTAAAATACTTGCGCGGCTGTTGCTTCGTGCGTGAGGACGTTGACGCTGGCTCTGCAGGAGCTGATGCCTTCACGCCGCTGCCGCGATTGCCGGTGTTGTTGCCCGGGTTGTTATCGGCGTACGGATCTTCTTCGAGGTAGTCGCCTGTTTCTGCCAGACACGGTGCCGTATAAGTAATCACGAGAACGCAAAGTAGAATGCGACGCAGCGCTGTAGGCATTTTCCCCTCCAAGTTCCTAAATACTAACACGATTTCATTCAGAATTTTCTAATCACCTGTTAGCATTTCTGTACGGGGGATCTTATTAATACTTGGGGAAAACTGTGGGGCCTTGCCCTGCTTTTAATGGGATTTTCTTGTCACGCCGCATCGTCGCACTTCACCTTGGATGCGGGCCTTTACTCCAACAATCTAATACAAAGATTCACAGCGGCTCCTGGCCAATCAAACCTTGTCGCGAGTTGGTCTGGAATCGCGCGCGCGCGGTGGCAAGTACCGATGGGCAAAATCGCGTGGGAGCCTTCCTTCGCGCTGTTATTGCCATGGCAAACGGATAACGAAGGCGGCACGCGCACATTCACCGGGCAGTTTGCCTCAGACCTCGGTGCTTCGTTGTTTTCGTGGTTGCGGTTTCGCGCCGGTGTTTCTCTGCAAGGCATTTTTGCCTTGAGCAGTCCACAAAGTATCGACTTAAACAACGGCACCGGCACCTCCACCTTCTATTCTCCAGGCGGCACTTCCATTGGTCTTATCTGTCTCGTAGAAGCGGGGCTGGAGTTTATTTTGAGCCCGAAACTTTCCGTGGGGCTCGAAGTTTGGAGTTCTGAAGTGCTGAGCTCTAGCCGTCGCCGTTTTCAAGGCGCTGCATATCTGGGGTTGAAAATATGAAAGCTTGGATCCTTTCTCTGTTTTTGATTTTCAGTGCGCAGGCCTCGGCGTGGACTGTTTCCGGTTCCGGCATGCAAGGCTGGCAGGCGAAAACACTTACGGTGAATTACAACTTCACTGATTGCTCACTGACCTCGGCTGAGTTGCTTAGCCAACTCGCGACGACGCTTGCGGTTTGGAATGCCTCGCAAAACTCGGGGCTCCACCTCGTGCTTGCGGGGAGCCCTTCGAGCGACACGCTTGCTCAAGTAGCGGCTCGGACGGCGACCACGCCGCTCATTATCTGCGATGATGATTTCACCGCTGGCCAAGGTGCGGACGGCAACGCCATTCCCGCGCTGACGCAAGTAGCGACGGCGGGTGGGGCAGTGGCGTTTGCCGCGATGATTTTAAATTCCGAAATCGGCAAGAGCGCAGAAATCTCGCAGCTCTCTTCAGGGGAGTTGAGCGTTACGATCACCCATGAATTCGGCCACGCTCTGGGACTCGGCCACACGCAAGACGTCAATGCTTTGATGTACTACAGCATTGCGGGCAAGCAGACAGCCGTGCTGTCTCAGGATGATATGGCAGGGGTTGCGTTTCTCTACCCGCGCAATGAACTCACGGGCGGTGCATTTGGTTGCGCAAGAGCGGGAACGCCTTCTCCGACCCCGATACACGGGCTGCTTCTAGCAGCGGTATCGTTGCTGGGCGCTTTCGCTCTGGGCCGTTGGGTCAGATCTGCACGACCTCTTTGATTTCCGGAATCGCGTCTTTCAAGCGCGTCTCGACGCCCATTTTCAAAGTGGCGGAGGAATGCGCGCAACTGCTGCAAGAGCCTCGCATTTCTAAGTACACCACGCCGTCTTCGTAACGATCGAACGTAATGTCGCCACCGTCCATGGCCACGGCCGGGCGGATATCCGTATCGAGGATTTCCCGGATTTTGCGTTCCACATCGCTCGCGTCGGAAGCCACCGGCGTATCGAGTTCGAAATCCGCATCAAAAACGGGTTTGCCGTCCGTGAGGTGTGTTTCGAGCACACCCGGCACGCGTTCGGCCAGGACATCCCAATCGCCCGTGGGGTTTTTAGTGATGGTCACGAAATGCGTGCCCAACATCACCGCCGAAACGCCCGGAATTTCAAAAAGCTTCAGCGCCAGCGGCGATTTCGAAGCCTTGCTCGCCTCTAGAAAGTTCACCGCTCCACGCTCGACTAACGTACGATTTACCACGAATTTCAAGGTGTTAGGGTTCGGCGTGAACTCTAGGTTAATGGCGATCGGGTCCATGGGGTCTCCTTTGGGAAAAAATCTACGCCCCCCTCTTACCATAAATCGGGGTCTAGTGATAAGCACGGGCTAGCGTCGGTTCGCCACACGGGTGGCGTAGCAATAGGGAACTTGGTGCAAACCCAAGACTGCCCCGCAGCGGTAAAGAGTAGATCTCTTGCATGAGTTAAAAGCTCGGCACTGGCCCACCGGCTGGGAAGCCTGCAAGAGGAGATATTTCTCTGGCTCTGAGTCCGAATACCTGCCAACGCGCAATCGCAAGCTACGCTCGAGGGAGGCGGATTGGCTCGGAGTCTTTTTCTTTTCACTCTGTTTTCAGCGACGCTTTGGGCGGCGGATGGCTTACGGCCTGTCGTTGTTTCCGAGGAAGCGCCTCCCGCGCGTTCGGCGTCTCGCTTAGCAGAATTTCCCGGCGTTTCCTTGCCGGTGGATCAGGCGCCGACCCAAGGTCTCTCCGCGATCTTAGCGCGCTCGCCGAGCATTTTTGTTCCACCTTCTGGTCAGGATGCAACGTATGCACCCTGGCAGATCCGTGGGCAGGACAGTCTACAGAGCCGTGCTTTTTTGGAAAGCGTTCCGCTGACGGACGCGCAATTCAATGTTTCGGCAATGCATTGGGTGCCACTCGAAGCCTTGACGGGCGTCGATCTCTTCGCGGAAGGGGCTCCCGCACATCTAGGTACCGACGGGCTGGGTGGGGCTTTGGTGCTTCGCCTACAACCCGAGGCCTTGTTTCCCAACCGCGCTGGATTGCGTTTGGGATCTTTTGGGCAAAGGCGCTTGCTGGCCCAAGCAGGGGTGCGGCCGTGGCGCTTGGGGATTACCGCGGAAGCTGCGCTTTCGCAGGAAGACTTTCTCTACCGCAGTGATAGTGGAACACCCTTGGTTTCCACTGATGATAAGTTTCAGCGTCGCGAGAATAATGGCTGGCGCGCATTGACGCTGCTGCCGCAGTGGGAAGTCTGGTCTCGGGGGGCAAATCGAGCGCGTGTGTTTGGGCTAGTGAGCTTGCGCGAGAATGAAATCGCAGGGGCCACAGGCGCGCAGGCGCAGGGCGTTTTATCGACGGGCTATTTTCTCGCAGCGGCCGAACTTAAAGCCGTGAGCGGCCGCTGGGAGTGGGAAGGTAGCTTGCATGCGTTGGATAATCAGCAAACCTTTCAAGGACCCGCGCCTGTTTGGCGTGCGTTCTCCGTGCGCTCGACTCGAAACCTTTCGGCAGGCGCGCGGGTTCTAGGACGAGCCGGGTGGAGTGCGTCCTCGGAATCAGAAGTCTTACTCGGCGCGAGCGTGCATGGGGTCACACAACGTTCCGATGCGGGCGTGGAAAGCCAAGGGGTGCGTGGGGTCGTCCCGGCATCGTTAGCGTGGCACCAAACCTGGGGAGAATGGGCGGGGCATGCGGCCGTGCACGCAGAGGGTGTTTACGAAACAGGAAACCCGCAGCTCTGGTTCTCCCCGCGATTGGGCGGCGAATGGAATATCTCTGCACAGCACCGGGGCCGCTGGTCGGCGGGGCGCTATTTCCGTCTTCCCACGCTGGCAGAACGTTATGGAACTCCCGCGCGTGTTTCTCCCAATCCGGGACTGCAAGCCGAGCAAGCTTGGAAAACGGAAGTAGGGTGGGACACCCGGCTGCGTTGGGAAGGAGCACTTCAGCAGCTGCGCGTATCCGCGAGTGTTTCAGGATCCTGGGCGTTGGAGACTTTATTGCTCAGCGAGGGTGCCGTGGGATCTTTTCGCTACAGCAATGGCGGCGCTAGCGAGATCTTTTCTCAAGAAGCGTCGTTGGAAGCCCAGTGGGCGCGCGGGTTGTTTTCGACGGTGGCCATTTCGCTTCTCCAAAGCCAAGATCAGTCAGGAGACGTGGCGAGTACGGGACACGCATTGCCCTTTCGCCCCGGCTACCGCACGCGGTTGTCGGCGGGGATCCAGAGGCAGAGTTGGGATTTGAGCTACCAATGGTCCGTTACGGGTGGATTTTTCTCCGACGCCGCGAATAGCCAGTGGGTGGGTGCTTATGGCGATCACAGTGTCCACGCTGCATGGCGATCGGCCTGGGGCACGTTGTCTTTAGATCTTCTAAATCTCGGTGATGCAACGCTCGCGAGTGGATCGGATTGGGGCTTTTTTCTTAATCAAAACACCAGCGGATTGGCTGGATTTCCTGTTCCTGGAAGAAGGGTAGTAGTGGCATGGCAAAGCGATTTATAGCTGTGGTTTTCATTCTCGTGGGGTGTTCAAAAGCGCCGCCGCCACGTTTGCAGTCTTTCGCACCGTTGGAATCTCGAGGAGCTGGCACGCTCTACGTTTTTCTATCAAACTTCAAATCGCGTGCGATTCGCAGTGTGGATCTTACAGCGGGAAAAGTTCTGCCGCAGGTTTTGCCGCCGCAGCCGCAAGCTTGGCTGCGTTGGAATCCCTTCTCGGGCACACTCGGAGTTCTCAACCAAACAGGGGCTGCGGGGTTCACCCAGGCGAAAGATTCCTTGGAATTCACTTCGCAGTTCGCTCTTCCTGCGGAAAATCCCCAAGATGTGTTCTTTCTCTCGGAGGACGAGGCCTATTTCACACTGCACGGTTCGAACACTATTGAACGCCGGCGGCTCTCGACGGGGGAAATCCTCGCGACCTTGGATGTTTCCCCTTGGAAAGATGAGGATGGCTTCTCGGAGCCCACGTATTTCCTGGCCGCCGCAGGAAAGGTTTTCGTGGTGCTGCAAACGGTGCATATGCAGCTCTTCCGGCCCAGCGGGCCGGGATACCTGCTGCCCATCGATCCCCAGACCAACTCCTTTGGAGAGCCGCTCCCTCTCACTCTGCCAAACCCTTTTGGTGAACCGCGCGTTCTCGACGGCAATTTATACATCGGCGAAGCGGGCAAGCTTGGCCTGACCGATCCAAAGCTCGACGGTGGGATTGAATGTATTGACCCTTTGGAAGAATCGAAGCTGGGAATCGTCATTGATGAAGCGACCCTCGGGGGCGACTTGCTCAGTTTCGAAATGCTCACCGAGGATTCGGGCTTTGCGATTGTGGGAACGCCCTCGACGCAGCTCGTACGGTTTGAAAA
>JAIEOG010000211.1 GCA_019750655.1 bacterium | reverse complement strand
TGAATTTTCCCTCGAGATTTTCAAAGCCTGCCGTCGGGTACAGAAAGTCGCGCGGGTTCGCTAAGCCATTCGCACCGATGGGGCCCAGCTGCGGCAAACGCAATGCGGGACCGTGGTTTTCGCAAACGTAACCCCGGCTGGGGCCCGTGACTTCCACACGGAAACGGATGCCGCGCGGAATGACGGCGATCTCTTTTGGCTCGACTTCGAGAACTCCGAGTTCGGTCACTAAGCGCAAAATGCCCTGCTCCGGCACGATCAACCACTCGCCATCGGCGCTGTAGAAGAAAGTATCCTTCATGGACTGGTTGCAGGAATACCAGTGCACTCCCAAGCCCTTTTGCTCGAGTGCATTTCCCGCCGTTGCTGCCGTCACCAAGCCCCCGATAAAATCCGTAGGCGCTTGAGGCAATGGTTGGGGATTCCAGCGCATTTGTTCGGGACTTAACGGCGCCTCCGAACAGGGCGCCGTGCGGATCTTTGTAGATTGGAGCGGCGTGAAATGCCCGTGCACAACCGCTGGCCGCAGGCGGTACAACCAGCTGCGCAAGTTTTCGTGTCGGGGAGAGAGAAAGGAACTGCCACTGAGTTGCTCGGCGTACAAACCGAAGGGAGCTTTTTGCGGAGAATTCTGCCCTTGCGGCAAAGCGCCGGCACGCGCCTCCGTGGAGAACTGGTTTCCAAACCCGGCTTGGTAAAACAGCTGCGTAGCCATGCTTCCCCCTGAGATTTCTAAGCTACCGCTTTTAACGCACGTGTTCATTAAAAAACGCTGAGTTATCGGTAAAATGCAGGCACAGCTTCGAGGGCTCCCCACTTTGATCCGTGCACTGATATTCGATCTCGACGGCGTGTTAGTAGACGCTGCCGATTGGCATTACCAGGCCCTCAACCGGGCCCTTTCGCTATTTGGGCACACGATCGATCCACACGAACACGCTCAGCGCTACAATGGTTTGCCGACAAGCCTCAAACTCCAG
The DNA here is from genome assembly GCA_019750655.1 of bacterium. Classification (GTDB taxonomy): domain Bacteria; phylum Bdellovibrionota; class FAC87; order UBA2466; family UBA2466; genus JAIEOG01. The sequence goes on along the minus strand of JAIEOG010000211.1, from coordinate 7,841 downwards.
ACGCTCTCCCGCGAATCGGGCTTCCCCGTCGCGTTGCACACGTTCACCAACGAAATGAAGCAGCGCTACACCCATGAGATTTTTGCGCACGAGTGCTCCCCACGCCCCGAACTAACAGCCGCGCTTCTCTACTTTCGCAGCCAAGGCTACCGACTAGGTGTGGCCTCGAATAGTTCACGAGTGACTTTGGATCTGGCGCTTAAAGGTCTGGGGATTACAGATTGTTTTGATGCCATTCTCTCCCATGAAGATGTGGGCAAGCCCAAACCGGACCCCACTGTTTACGAAGAATGTTTCCGGCGCCTCGGTGTCTCCCCCCAAGAAACTCTGATTCTCGAGGACTCGGAGCCAGGCATTCGCGCAGCACGGGACTCACGCGCGGCTGTCATGCTCGTTAAACATCCCAGTGAAGTGACGCTGGAGAACATTTTGCGTCGAATCGAACAAACGAACCAGGATCAACAACGTGAAAGCCATCGCCCGACGGTGGAGATCCTTATCCCCATGGCGGGCCGGGGGTTGCGCTTTCTGGAAGCCGGTTTTGCCCGGCCCAAACCTTTTATCAGTGTGCTTGGAAAACCCATGATCGAATGGGTGGTCGACAACGTTCGCTCGTCGGAATACCCGCAAGTCTTCACTTTTCTGGTGAATGAAGACCACCTTAAGAATCCAGCGTATGAAGCCCTGCTCAACCGCGTCGCTCCGGGTTGCCGCATTGTGCGCGTGCCCTCCACTACTCAGGGGGCGGCCTGCACCGCCCTCCTGGCGGCGGATGTGCTTTGTCTCGATCGCCCGCTCCTCATTGTGAATTCTGATCAATGGGTAGAGCATTCTATCGACGGTTTTTTGCAAGATGCCATCAGCTCTCGCTGCGATGGCAGTATCCTGACCTTCGAAGCCACCGAAGATAAATGGAGCTTCGCCCGCTTAGGCGCGGACGGCTGGGTGGAAGAAGTCGCAGAGAAGCGGCCCATCAGCCGCCAAGCCACTGTCGGAATTTATTACTTCCGCGAGGGGCGTCTTTTTACCGATGGCGCGCAGTCGATGATCCGCAAGAACATCCGAACACGCGAAGAGTTTTACCTCTGTCCCGTCTACAACGAGATGATTGGTTCAGGCGGAAAAGTGCGCACACTGGATCTCCCCCCTGGCGCGATGCACGGCCTGGGAACTCCGGAAGATCTGGAGGCGTTTTTGAAATTCCGGCTTAGCGAGGAGACTCTAGGAACGCGGCCTGCCCCGAAGAGCGCGCCGGCGTTGAAACCAGCTTCCGGTACACTCCCCACGTCTGCTCCGCAACGCGATCCCAACTAAACTCGGCGGCGCGCGCCAAGCCGGCAGCCCGAAGCGCCGATGCCGTTTGCGGCTGCACTACGGCCTCCAGAGCTCGGGTGGCATCCTCGGTACTCGTCGGATCAAAAAGCCTAGCAGCACTGCCCACGACTTCCGGAATCGAACCACCGCGGGAAGCAGCAACGGGCAAACCACTGGCCATCGCCTCAAGCGGTGGCAAGCCGAAGCCTTCGTAGAGCGACGGGTAGGCCAGAGCCGAAGCACATTGGTAGAGACAGCGCAGCGTCTCTTCCTCTGGACGGCGAAGAAGTTTCACACGCTGGCTAAGCCCCAGCTCTGCTAGCAACACGACTTCTTCGGGCTCCCACCGCTCTCCGACACACACCAGATCAAATTCTTTCGCGACAGCGCTTTGGGCAAAGGCTCGGGCCAGGAGTGGAAAGTTTTTGTGCTTTTGGCGCCCGCCCACCTGGAGGAAAAAAGGACGGTCCAGCCCATGCTGCCGGCGGACGACTTCTAAGTCTGCAGCCGGACGTGGGAGATAGGCCTCGAGGTTGATCCCAAGAGGGACAACATCAATTCGAGACGGCGGGATATTGTAAGCCTCGCTGAAATCCCGCTTAGTACATTCGGAGATCGCGAGAAACCGCTGCGCGCGTTCGGCGTAAGCACGGCGCCGAGCCAACAATGCGCGATCGTTTTCGGTCGCGTACCAATCCGGAAACTTTTCTGGAATGACGTCGAGGATCATACCGACAAGCAGGAACTTCGGGCTCGGCGGCAAAGTATAGAAGAAGGACTGAAAAAGCGTTAACTCCTGCTCCCGCTCAAGACGGCGACGAAGGAAGTATGTTTCCAAACCTTGTTTAACTTTCGATAACGCCTTGCGGGTCTTACCAGGCGGTATCCAGCCTCCCCCGGGCAAAACAGGCTTGGCAACGCTGGCGCCCTGCTCCCGGAGGCTGTCCAGAGCCCCTGTAGGAGAGGGGGTTAGCGTCACATGGCAGCCCATCCGGCTTAGCCTAGGCACAAGCTCGGAGTAGTAATGGAAGCACGCACCAAAGCGATCGAAACAAACGCTCCCGTCGAAGACTATCCTCACCCGTTCCCCCTTTACCCGCGCGAGTTGAGAGTTGATTCCCCTCAGCCGAAGGAGTAGTAATTTTAACGTGGGTTGGCCTCTTTGTCAGAATCTCTGACAAGAGGTCGTAAGGGGGTTATGGGTACGCATCGGCACCGCAATCACTCCAATCATAGCACCGCATTTTTAACCATCGATCCGCACATGTTGTCGGTCCTAAAGACCGCCGACAAAGTCGCGCCAACGGAGGTCCCCGTCTTAATCGAGGGGGAAAGTGGCACGGGCAAAGAAGTTCTCGCCCGACGCATTCACCAAAACTCCCAGCGTGCGAGCAAACCTCTGGTTTCGCTCAATTGCGGCGCGATTCAAGAAAGCTTGCTACTCAGCGAGCTTTTTGGTCACGAGAAAGGCGCTTTCACAGGAGCCATTAGCCAGAAAGTCGGGCTCGTGGAGCTTGCTGACGGTGGCACGCTCTTTCTCGACGAAATCGGCGAAATGGGATTGGAAACCCAAGCAAAACTTCTGCGCTTTTTGCAGGAAGGGGAGATTTACCGTGTGGGCGGAAAAACTCCCATCCAAGTCGATGTGCGGGTGATCTCCGCGACGAACCGAGAGCTAGCGGCGCGCACCCAAGAGGGGCGTTTCCGGGAAGATCTCTACTACCGAATCAATACCGTCACTTTGCGTATTACGCCCTTGCGGCAACGGCCTTGCGACATTCCCGTACTCGCTGAGGCATTCCTAAACCAAGGCACGCAAACGCGGGTGAAAATGTTTTCTGAAGATGCCTTGCAGGTTTTGCGGCAATACCGCTGGCCGGGCAATGCGCGGGAACTTCAAAATGCCGTCGAGCGTTTTAAGATCCTTGTGGAAGCCGAGACCATTAGTGGCGACGATGTGCCCAAGCACTTACGCTTAGGCCGGCGGGAGCCGGAAATTCCGGAAGCCTCCGATACATTCGATCTCTCACTCATTGAGAAGCGCCACATCCTGCGCGTGCTCGCGCACTTCTCCGGCAATAAAACCAAAGCAGCCAATGCGATGGGGATTACGGTGAAGACGCTCTACAACAAGCTAGCTCGGTACGAGCAAGAGACAGCGCACTAAGCGCCACAGAAGAATCAAGGGTGGGGAGACCGGGTTATACGGCGCATTTCTGCAAGCCGGGACCTAAGAAAAAACGTTCGAAGCAGTCTCCCCGACCTCTTGCCGTGCTCCCCACTATAAGCAGCAAAATTTTTTTGTCCAATTATTCAATAGACACCGTGTGTTAGCACTGCGTCGTGAAATGGTTAGGGCATGACTCGGACGGAAGGCCGAGGCAAATCGCCCCAGACCAAGGACGCACAAGTGAGGCGAGCGGACGCGTACTCCCAGTACGCGGGAGCGAGTCGAACGCGGAGGACGCCGGGATGGGGCGATTTGACCGGCCTGGGAGGGGAAAAATAAAAAACCCGCTTAGGCCGAAGCCCAAAGCGGGTTTTTAAACGACTCGTAAGAACTAATTACCAGAGGTACGAGAAGTTGAAGACGTTAACAGCCACGTCCCAGGTCGCTGCAGTAGCGAACAAGTGAGTGACGCCAACAGACGGCTTCCACATCAAGCCGTGGGCCAATTCAAAGCGCTTGCCGATTTCGGCAGCCATTTTGAAGTCAGTGGTCGTAGCGTTTTTCACGCCAGCACCGACGCCCAAGAAGATCGCATCAGCGTAGTTGTCTGCGAAGTTCCAGTATCCCCATGCCATTGCTTCGAACGTCGTAGCAGTGGTGACGCTCAAGTTACCCGTCAAACCAACTTGCAGGTTCGGCATAACATTGCGCAGGTAACCAACATTCATGTTCCAGCTAACGCTGCTGCCGCTGAAAGCGAGGATACCGTTGTTGTTGTTCGCGCCGAACAGCGCTTCGTGACCTTGGTAGTCAGCGCCGAAAGCGGGTTTCATAGCAAACGTCGCCAATACAAACACGCCAAGTAATACTTTTCTCATTTGAGTCTCCTTGTGGTCGTTAAGAACTAACGTACTAACCCCTTTAATTTAATCTGCTCTACGCGCAGTTACAAGAAAAAGACGTGTAATTACAGACTCTTTGGACGCACCGAATCAGGAAGACGCAATGTGATGACGACGGATCTTTTTGTCTTGCCGCGTAAAAAATGCACGGTAATTTGCTCGCCCACTTTCTTGTCGAAAATCAAATCTTGGACCTCGCGCCAGTTTGTGACGGGTTTATCGTCGATAGAAAAGATTATATCGCCGCCAAATGGAAAGCGACGGAAGCCTACGACCGCTTCTTGGTTCGCCGCTTTCAGCCCCGCCTTTGCTGCGAGCCCTTGCGGATCGAGCTCCGTAATCATCACTCCATTCTCGAGCGGAAGACGCAAAGTCTGGAGCAGTGCGGCAGAATATCCGACACCAAACATTCCTAAATCTGGGCGTAAAACCTGCCCGTAAAGAATCAATTGTTCGACCACACGTTTGACCGTTTGCACGGAAATCGCGAACCCTACACCGCTATTTGCACCGCTTGGGCTGATGATTTGAGTGTTAATGCCGATCAGCTTACCTGAACTGTCCAACAGAGGGCCGCCGGAGTTGCCAGGGTTGATAGCCGCATCGGTCTGGATGATATCGCGCACCAGGCGATCGGTCTGTGTGCGGATATCGCGCCCTAGCGAACTAATGATCCCTGTGCTGAGTGAACCGCCATAACCAAAAGGGTTCCCAATCGCTAAAACCTTCTGGCCGACCTTGAGTGGGTAAAGCCCGTAGTCGACCGCGCTGAGCTTGGGCTTTTCTACTTTGAGCACCGCAATGTCCGAATCTGGATCGGTGCCGACGACTTTCGCAGGCAAGGTGGTCTTGTCCGTGAACGTCACTTCGACCTTTGCCGCATCGCCCACAACGTGATCATTCGTGACGATGTAACCATCGGCCCGGATGACCACACCCGAGCCCGCACCTTTCTGCGGGATGACATCGAAAAAGAAGTCGCGGCGCAGTGTGGTAGCCGTAATATTTACGACTGCGGGACTGCACTTCTCATACACTTCGATGTTATTCTTTTCGTCTTCGAGCAGTTTGCCTTGTCCGTTAGCGGAGAGGCTAAAAAGCGATACCAGAGCGAGAGCGAGTTTCGAAAGTTTCATGGGAAACGATACTCGAGCGGAATGGCTTCGTTGACAAGCGTAAGCTGCCCTTACTAAAAGGCTATCTGGAACTCACCGCTTGCAAGGAAACCATATGAAAAGACCTAAAATCACCGTAGTAGGCGCTGGAAATGTGGGTGCGACCGCCGCGCACTGGATCGCAACCAAAGAATTGGCCGATGTCGTCCTCGTAGATCTCAACGAAGGCACGGCACAAGGCAAAGCACTCGACTTGCTCGAGAGCGCACCGGTCGAAGGGTTTGATCTCAAAATCACCGGAACGGCGGATTACACGCCCACTAAAGATTCCGATGTGGTGATCATCACCGCAGGCCTCCCCCGCAAGCCGGGCATGAGCCGCGATGACTTGTTGAAGACGAACGCCAAAATCGTAGGCGATGTCACAACGCAAATCGCCAAGCACTCTCCGAACTCCATCTTGATTGTGGTTTCCAACCCGCTCGATGCGATGGCCTATGTAGCGAAGAAAGCCAGCGGCTTCCCGCGCAACCGCGTGATCGGGATGGCCGGCGTTTTGGATTCTGCTCGCTTTAAGACTTTTGTCGCAGAAGCCGCGAACGTCAGCGTCGAAGATGTTTATGGATTCGTGTTCGGCGGCCACGGCGACACGATGGTGCCGATGACTCGGTATTGCTCGATTGCGGGTATCCCCCTGGAGAAATACCTCCCCGCGGACAAGATTGCGCAAATCGTGCAACGCACCCGCCAAGGCGGCGCAGAGATCGTGAACCTGTTGAAAACGGGTTCGGCCTTCTACGCTCCTGCAGCGTCGGCCGTGCAGATGGCCGAAGCGATTCTGAAAGACAAGAAACGCGTTCTCCCTTGCGCCGTTTGGCTCGAAGGTGAGTTCGGTCAGAACAACCTTTTCGTAGGCGTTCTAGCGAAATTGGGCCGCACGGGTGTGGAAGGTGTCATCCCGGTCGACCTAAATGACGCAGAAAAAGCAGAATTGAACAAATCAGCGGCGGCGGGGAAGGAACTCGTCGACGTCTTGGAGGCCAGCGCGTGAATATCCACGAGCATCAGGGAAAAGATCTCTTTCGGCAGTACAAGATTCCGGTCCCGCAAGGCATTGCCGTTTATTCCGTCGAGGAAGCCGTTAAGGCTGCACCGCAGGTTTCGGCCAGCGGTCCTTGGGTGGTGAAAGCGCAGATCCACGCGGGCGGCCGCGGTAAAGGCGGCGGCGTGAAAGTCGCCAAGACCTTGGACGAAGTGAAGCAGTATGCGTCCAAGATTTTGGGCATGACTCTCGTCACCCACCAAACCGGCCCCGAGGGCCGCTTGGTCCGCCGGCTTCTCATTGAAGAAGGCGCGCAGATTACCAAGGAACTCTATCTGTCGGTCACACTCGACCGCGCCACCTCCAAGCTAGCGATTATCGCCAGCACCGAAGGCGGTATGGACATCGAAGAAGTGGCAGCGCACACGCCTGCGAAAATCTTCAAAGAGTGGATTAGCCCTGTCGCAGGGCTTGCGGACTACCAATGCCGCCGGCTCTCCAAGAAAATGGGCCTCGCGGGCCCTCAGGCCAAGCAGTTCGGCGATATCTTGCGCAAGATCGTGCGCCTGTTCCAAGAACAAGACTGCGCCTTGGCAGAAGTGAACCCCTTGATCATCACGGGCAAGGGCGACCTCGTCGCCTTGGACGCGAAGATCGGCTTTGACGACAACGCCGGCTTCCGCCACCCGATCTGGGCAGAACTAAACGACCCAACGGAAGAAAACCCCAGCGAAACGGCCGCTAAGAAGTTTGAGCTGAGCTACATCAGCTTAGACGGCAACATCGGCTGCATGGTGAATGGCGCGGGCCTCGCAATGGCCACGATGGACATCATCAAGCTCGAAGGCGGCAGCCCCGCGAACTTCCTGGATGTCGGGGGTGGTGCCACTGAAGCCAAAGTGAAAGAGGCCTTCAAGATCATCCTTTCCGATGAAAAAGTGAAAGCGATCTTGGTGAACATCTTCGGCGGCATCATGAAGTGCGATGTCATCGCTACGGGGATTATCTCGGCAGCTCGGGAGCTCAAGCTCACCGTGCCCTTGGTGGTTCGCCTCGAAGGCACCAACGTAGACTTGGGCAAAAAACTGCTCGGAGAGTCGGGACTGAAAATCATTCCGGCCACGGGCATGAAGGAAGCCGCTCAAAAAGTAGTCGCCGCGGCGGAGGGGAAGCTGTGAGCATTCTAGTCGATAGAAACACGAAGCTGATTACCCAAGGGATCACCGGCCAAGCAGGCGCCTTCCACACCAAACAGTGCAAAGTGTACGGCACGAATGTGGTGGGTGGCGTAACACCTG
>JAIEOG010000092.1 GCA_019750655.1 bacterium | reverse complement strand
GAATCGCCAAGGGTGGAAGGATTACCACTTCACGGTGAACGGCGGTTACCTCACTGCGGTGACGGCAATCAACGTCGCGTTCTACAGCATTGGCACGCCGGAAACGGATTGCCACTTCGAAGTGTACTTCCGCACGGACGGCAATACGAACGACCCGCGCGAGTAATTAAAAGAAGCAACCTTCTTTGACACAGGCTGAGCCTTCGGCGGTATCACACTGATCGAAGGCCAGCCTGTCTGCTTCTTCACAGGCCGCAGCGATCGACGCTTCATCGCACTGCTGCGGGACGATCGTTTCTTCGTAAGTCGCAGGCCGTGTCGCTTTGTAAGCGCACATGCAATCGCAATAGTCTTGGCTCGAAGCGACTGCGCCCGACGACAAAGCTGCCAAAAGTAAAAGAGCTTTCATTCCATCCTCCAACCCCTATGTACGCTTAAGCGAAAACCACGGGCCGTCAAAAGGCAAGCTGTAGGGGGAAACGTGCTTAGACACCTGTGATCTGAGCCACAGACATGGGGTTTAGAGCGCTAAAAGAGGTTGCCTTCGGACTCACTGAGCTGCAAAACCGTCTGCGAGGAGACGCGCGTGATTGATCTTTATTGGTGGAAAACCCCGAACGGTCAGAAAATTACGGTTTTTCTAGAAGAGGCGGGGCTTCCTTACAAGCTTCACCCCGTCGATATCACCAAGAACGAACAGTTCAATCCCGCGTTTCTAAAGATTGCACCGAATAACCGAATCCCGGCCATCGTGGATTCCGAACCGGCGGATGGCAAAGGCCCGCTTTCGGTCTTCGAGTCAGGCGCTATCCTATGGTACCTCGCCGAAAAAACGGGAAAGTTTGTTCCTGAGGGGATTCGCGCGAAAACCGAAATTTCGCAGTGGTTGTTCTGGCAGATGGCGGGCTTAGGGCCCATGGCAGGCCAAAACCACCACTTCAATATCTACGCTCCTGAGAAAGTGCCCTACGCGATTGAGCGGTACACGAAAGAAACGGCCCGTCTTTATGGCGTGCTCGATAAGCACTTAACGGGGCGCGAGTGGGTGGGCGAATCTTATTCCATTGCCGATATGGCGATTTACCCCTGGATTGTTTCGCACAAGAACCAGAAGCAGGACTTGGCAAGTTTTCCAGCAGTTAAGAAGTGGTTTGAAACGATCGGCGCGCGGCCGGCGGTTGTGAAGGCTTACAGCCTATAGTGTTTGTAAACGGGCGACGCCGGCGATGATCGCGGTAACCGCCAGGTATAGCGCCAGCAGTGAGTAGCTCAATGTATTCGCACGCCATGTTTTCGCTTTGAGGTTTGGTTGTTGCGCGAGAAAGGGGAAGCGCCGGTAGACGCCGTACTCGAACCACACCGTGAGAAAGTAAGCCGGGATCAATCCCACGAGTCCCGCCGCCGGAATAAGCCAACCCAGATCCCCTTCATAGGGAATAAGCCACGCGGCCTGTAAGGTGAACGCTGCGATCTTGTTCCAGACGGTGTTCAACCCCCAAGCACTGCCACCGCCGACAGCGAGCTGCAGTCCCAAAAGCATAAGCCACGAGAGCGGGTAGCCGATAAGGGTCGAGACAAGATTCGCGACTACCACCGGCATGGCGAGTTTCTTGGCGGGGAATTTCCAGGTTTTTTGGAAGTAAAAAACTTCGATCGCGCAGATCGGGATCAAGGCAATTAACGCGAAAGGCAGCCCGAGAAAAATCATCGGCACTCCTGCATTGGCCGAAGCCACGGCCGGAACTAAGGCAAACACAGCTAACAGTAAAAGGGCGTGCTTCATCGTACCTTCCTAGCGCTTTCAGGGGGACGAGTCCCTAGCGCGTCTTGTGACACCCAGGGCAGGATGAAAGCAAGGACGGCGCCTGCGCTTACGGCCATGTCTGCCACATTGAAGATCCCCGTGCGCAGGTTGCCGATGCCGATATTCAGGAAATCGGTAACGCTACCAAACATAAACCGGTCGATAATATTGCCGACGCCCCCCGCGAAGATCAGTGCCAGGGCGAGGCTGAAAAGTGGGCCAGATTTACGGCTGCGGTAGAGCGCCACGCCAATCGCGGCGATAAGTACCGTGACCGCAATATTGAAAATCCAAAAGCGGCTATTCGACGATAGGTTGGCTCCCATGCTCAAGAATGCGCCTGGGTTCTGTACGAGTTCTACGCGCAGCAGGTCGCCCAAATAGGAGTGGCTCCCCGAGTTTGCCAGCGCATCGCGCGCGACGATTTTGGTCGCTTGATCGCAACCGACGGTGGCTAAAAGCAAGCAGCTCACCCAGATCCCGCGGTCTTTCCAATGCATCCGCTAAGAATAGCTTAGATTTGTCGAAAGAGGCAGTAGCCCGTCATTCTTCCGTGCTTAGCTTTGGTTGTAGCGGATAAGAAGGGCTGAAAGAATTTGGCCCACCACGGCATCGGGACGGCGATCCCGAGGCGAATGGACTCTTCTGTGAGGTAGCGGACTTCCTGTTTTTCCCAGCCCAACTCGCGGAAGAAGCGCCACCAGTCCGCCGGTAAAAAGCGGAACGGGGCATTCTTCATTTTATCGTTGCGCTTGGGATTGTTGAGGTACTTGTAGATGTCTTGCGCAAAGTATTCCGCGATCCAAAAGGCAAAAGAAGGGTGAGAATGCAGGTCTCGCGCTAGGTCCGTAACTTGTTCCTCGGAGAGGTACGGGATTACACCCTCGGTGATGACGAGCGTCTTTTTGGACTGCGAGGCGACGCGTTGGAAAAGTTCGCGGCGCTTAGGCCCGTCGCTGAGATCTTGCCGGACGTGTTCCAGCTGGCAAACGGGTTTTTCTCCTGCCAGGTGCGATTGCTTGTAATCTAAGAGATCTGGGTAATCGACTTCGATCCAATGCAGGGAGGTTGGCAGCTTCATTCGGTAGGGGCGAGTGTCCAACCCAGCGCCAAGATTCAAGATGGTGTCTACACCGGACGCGATCGCCTCTTCAATAAAACGGTCGATGATGCAGGTGCGCACCACAAGCGTCCAGCCAGTGAAGCGCGCTAGGCCCTGCATGGATTCTGATATCTGGCGGCCTTTTTCTCCCGCTAGCTTCTTGGCAAAAGGATCTTTGAAAAGCCCGTTAGGCTTTTCCGATTCCTGTGCGCGGTAATACGCTACCCAGAGCGCTGTGTCTGAAACGTGGTTGATTGAAGCGAGAGTCCCATTTCCCATGGAGAAAAATTAGGACTCTCTCCTCGCAGTGTCAAATCGAGCACTACTTCGCTTTTTTCGCGAGGTAGTCTTCGAGTTTATCGAACGAGCCGGTCCAGCCTTGTGTCATGCCGCCGCGCTGTTTGATAAACGTCTGCAATTCTTCAGACGTTGTCTCGCCATGCGGTTCCCAACAAACGGTTACGCGGGTTTGCTCCGGGCCTTCGGCCGTGAAGGTCACGGTCGTAAGCATGGTTGCTGGCCATGTCGGTGCGCCCGGGTGTCGCGATAGCTTCTTGTTCGCGTCGCAGAACTCTTGCGTGTAGACGATGGTGTTGGGCCGCTCGAGTGCCAAGTAATGAGCACGGCCGTACATAGTGAACTGCCCATTCGTCATGGAGTAGAACGTGTCGCCGCCGGGGCGAATGTTCGCTTCGAGAAACTCCATGGTGAAGCCCGTGGGCGGGAGCCACTGCGCAAAATGCTTTGGATCAGTCCACACTTCATAGAGTGCTTCGATAGGCGCATCGAAGGACCGGTTGATGATAAAACGTTGCTTGCCGTTACCCTCGGCCAAGTATTCCCCCAAGCGATCCCACGTCGATTCGCCGCCTGCCTTCTTGATGAACTTGCGCGTCTCCTCTGCTGCTTCGGGAGAGGGGAGCGTCATGCTCATTTCCATGGTTGTCTTGCCGCGGTTCTCGGAGAACACAACCGTCACGCGAAACAAGGGTGGGCGTTCTTTGTGGCCGCCGTGGTCGTAGACGAGTCGGGCGTGCGTCTCAACCTCGTGGTAGACGGTCGTGTTTGGGTAGTCCGTGCCGTCAGGGCCGTGCATGGTGTAGTCCCAATGTCCGCCGGGGCGCAGGTCCTTGCTGTGAGTCGTAATGGTAAAGCCGCGCGGGCCCCACCACTTGGCGACTTGCTGGGGATCCGTCCACGCGTCCCAAACGGCTTTCACGGGAGCGTCGTAAACGCGAGTGATAGAAAGAGTGTTAGATTTTTTTCCGGGCATTTTTAGTTCCTTTCCCAGGTTTTCTAGGGACTACCGTTTTGAGGTAGGCCTCTAAGCGATCGAAACTTTCTTCCCAAAAAACGCGGTATTGCTCCATCCAGTCCGCGGCATTCTTGAGCGCTATTCCATTGATCTTGCAGGGGCGCCATTGTGCGGAACGCGTTTTCGTGATGAGCCCAGCCTTCTCCAGAACTTTTAGATGCTTGGTGATGGCCGGCAGGCTCATTTCCTTTAAGAACGGTTTCGCTAGGTCCGACACATTCGCCTCTCCTTTAGAGAGCTTTGCGAGCATGGCGCGCCGGGTGGGGTCTGCGAGAGCTGAGAATGTTTGGCTGAGAGTGTCTTGCATATTTCACCATGTAGTTAATTAACTACTTAGTTAATTATAGCAGGTTGGAGGGCTGCGTCAAGAGGGCCTGTGCGGCCAAGCCTAACGCAGCCCTAATCGAAAAAGTCTTTACAGACCAGATTACTTACTATTAGTCAGTAAAAGCTGAGCATTACTTAGCATGAGGTTGGGAAGTGAAATTTATTCCTTGGTGTCTTTCTTTTATCTTAGGCTCGTCCGGTGCGGACTTAACCCAGTGGCTGGATTTTCAAGAGCCGGTTTCATGGCAGAAGCTAAATGAAAATATTTCGCCGGCGGGCGCTGCGCGGGGGACGGTGATTGCAGCGCGCTCTCGCTCAGCGCCCGACTACTACTACCATTGGACCCGCGATGCGGGTTTGGTGATGGATGTGCTGCGCAAGCGGTACGAAAGTTCGAAAGATGCTACCGAAAAAGCAAAACTGGTCGCAGCTTTTGACGATTTTGTGCAGCTTTCGGTTAAGCAGCAAAGCCAGAATAGCCTGAGTGGCCCTGCTTGGGGCATGGGGGTTGCGGAGCCTAAGTACTTCGTCGACGGACGGCCTTTCGATGGAGGGTGGGGGCGTCCACAGACAGACGGGCCAGCCATTCGGGCCACGACGCTCATTCGCATGGCGCAGGCGATGGCCCGCAATGGGGATTCTTCAAGGTCTCGGAGTTGGTACGATGGCCGTTTTCCAAGTTACTCGGTGATCAAAGCGGATTTGGAGTTTGTCGCCTCTTGTTGGGATGACTCCGGCCCAAACCTTAAAGAAGCCCCGAGCTTCGATCTTTGGGAAGAAGTTCTCGGTGGGCATTTCTACACCCGCATGGTGCAACGCAAAGCACTCTTAGTGGGCGCGGAGTTTGCGCGCAGTCTGGGCGACAGGGGCGCTGCCGATCACTATGCGCGCAAAGCCGCGAAAATCGAAGCGACGCTACAAGAGTTTTGGAGTGAGGAAAATGGGCTCATTGAAGTGACGCGCGGCCAAGTGCGCGGGCTTGATTACAAAGACTCCCAAATGGATTCCGCAATCGTCTTAGCGGCTCTCCATGGTTCCCTGGAGGATGGTGTGTTTAGCCCCTGGGATTCCCGTGTCTTGCTCACGCTTTCCGCTCTGTCGGATACCTTTGAAGGGCTTTACCCCATCAACCGCACACAGTTCGACAAAAAGGGCGCTCCGTTGGCTCCGGCAATCGGGCGCTACCCAGAGGATAAGTACAATGGCCTTGATTCCAAAACAGAAGCGAATCCCTGGTTTCTAACCACAAGTGCGTTTGCCGAAGCGCTGTATATCACGGCTGCCCGCTGGTCCGAAAAAGGTGAAATCGCTGTCGATGATAACTTGGTTAGTTTTTTGAAAGGCTTGGACTCCGAGTTACCCTCCCAAGCTGGGCAGACGCTGCGATCCAACAGCGCGGAGTTTGCCCAGGTTTTAGAAGCCGTGGTGGCTCGGGGCGATGCGTACCTGAATCGGGTACGTTCTCGTGCCGGTGCGCGAGGGCAGCTAAGTGAGCAGTTCAATCGCTACAGCGGAAAACTGCGCGGCGCTTCGGAGTTAACGTGGAGCCACGCGGCGCTGTTAACCGCGAAACAGGCGCGGGACAAAGTGGCGGCATTGCGCAAGACTGCTGCGGGAAGCCGCTAGTAACCACCGCAAAAAAACATCGACGAATAAAACAGGCTCGCGAGTTGCGCAAAAGGTGGGAACCGCACGACGAAGTCTTCCGTCGTAGTTTCCCACACATGCAACGGCGTGGGCCCTAAGGAAGCCGTTCGGTCCGTGGGTCGAAAACCAAAAGCGGCCTCGTAAACCGCGCCATGGCGTTTAGGAGCGACGGCTTCCACGCGCACGCCGGGCTCGATGTATCCAAAGGTCCCTAAGCGGTGCATCAGCACTGCAGCACCAAAAGGGGCGAGCAGGCGGGGGCCTCGGAATTCTGCCATCTGGTTGAAGGTCCGCGTCACTTCATAGGCTGGTCCTTGGACGGGAGTTACGGGGGGATCGTAAGGCCCGGTGAAGAGTCCGGGATTGGGACTGTGATCGAGCAGTCCCAGAGTAGAGAGCGTTTTTCCCTCGCTGCGGTTTTTCAGGCGGAAAAAGAACAGGCGGTCGGGGGTCCATTTTGTTTGAAGCTCTCTCAGTGCGAGTACTTCTTCGGCCGTAACAGTCTTGCGCTGTTCGTAAACGTTTAAGATCTCATTCGATGCTTGGAGAGCCTCTTGGAAGATAGAGGATTCGGGCCGCAAGCGCGTAACGAGACACTCGGGAAGTCCGCCCCCCAGCGAGAAGCGCACGCGCATGTAAAACGAGCCCGTGTGTGTCTCGATCCCCGGATCTTCGAACTGCGTACCCGGGCGGAAGTACCAAATCTGGCGTTCCCCATTGATGTATTCGTGGTGGATGAGACGCGTGGCGGACTCTCCCATCCAGCCGGTTCCATTCATTAGATACCCATGCCCAGCGGTCCGCATGGGGAAGGAGAGTTCCCAAACCAAATCAGGCACGACTTCTTTGGGCAAAAGCCGCAAATCATCGACGAAGGTGCGGACGCAGGTCTCCGGCGCCTCGTCGGTAGCGTGGGCACTTAGCGCTAGCGCAAGAGCGAGGACAATAAGACGTCCCATTTTTCCTTCATAAGCGTAGTGGTGGTAGCGGACTTTTTGCCGGCGGTAGTGAAGTTGATCAGTGTGCCCAGGAGCCAATCGTGCAGGATCTGGGCTGTAGCTTTGACGGAGGTTTGCAGTTTCAACCGCTCTTCGCGTTGGATCCCCTCCAAGCATGTCTCTAAGCGTTCGCGAGCGGAATACAAAATCTGATCATAGAGCTCACGGAAGGCTGGCTGGAAGCTCGCGTAGTAGTACATCAGCAAGATGACGCGCGTTTCGTCGGGGAATTTCAGCCCCCATTCCAAATTCCCACGAAAATAATGGGTGAGCTGCTCTCGTGGAGTCGATTTCGGTGAATGGTAAGTGGCCACGGTGGCACGGTTGTTCGCGACGATTTTCAAGATCATCGCCTGGATCAACCGTTCCTTGCTCTGAAAGTGGTACAGAATATTCGCTTGGCTCAAGCCACAGGCACGTGCGATCTGCGCAAAGGAAGTTTGGTCCAATCCATGGCGCGCAAAAAGTGCGATAGCCGCTTGCAGGATTTTTTCCTGGCTCGCGTCGGCGCTGGAGCGTGTGCGTTTCTTAGCCATGGCAGGTCCTACCATGCCCGGCGGGAGAGGGTCCAGAAAGCCAAGCGGACTCGGCTTTATGGGTGGATCAGGAATTCCACTTCTTTGATTTCTGGCTCGACGATCGGTTGGCCAAGAGGGCTCAAGTCCAACTGCTTGAGGATGGCGACCGGCAGGTCCTTAGAAGTCGTCATCCCATTCACTCCCCAAACCTGCATCTGGAGTCGGTCGATTTTAGTGGCGTCGTGGATGACATAAGAATGCTCAAGAGAAAATGTCGCTTCAGTTTTATCGGGAGCCGTGCGAGCTAGTTTCGCATCCTGAAAGCTAAAGTGCATATAAGCGTCGCCCCGGGGTTCTCCGATCATAAATCCGATTCTCTGGAAATCCGGGGAGGCCGAATGTTCAATTGCGAGTTTAAACTTAACGCCCTTCTGCTCGACAAAGCGGATGGATCGGATTTCGGGGAATTGCCCGTCGGCTTCTTCCCGAGCTCGGGAGGGCCAGGAAAAGCCAAAGATATCTCCTTTCGACTGCACGTAGTCTCCATTGCCGG
This sequence comes from bacterium, assembly GCA_019750655.1. Taxonomy (GTDB): domain Bacteria; phylum Bdellovibrionota; class FAC87; order UBA2466; family UBA2466; genus JAIEOG01. The sequence continues at coordinate 542 of JAIEOG010000092.1, read as the reverse complement.
AATTATCGCTCGCGCCGATGGTTGCGACAGTCTTTCCAGGAAGCGCTTGGGGAAAATGGTATAGCGCCTCGCACGTCCAGCGCGTCGCTTCTTTCTTGCATTCTAAACTCTCAGGACGAAAGGAATGTCCCACGTAAGGGTGGTTCTCCGTTTCGACTCGGGTGTGCACTTCCTCGATTCCGGATTCGTCTTCCACAGTGAATTTTAGGAGCATAGTCGTCGCATCCACTGCTGTGGGTTGCACGGCCTGGATAGTGGGTTTCTTGTCGTCGACTTTGGGAGGCTGCATTCTCACGCCGAAAAACTTGTGCTTTGCATTGATGCCATTGCCGGCAAAGACGTAGAAGTTCGGGCCCCGGATCCAAAACCTTTGGTCGTCTTCTTTGATGGATTTACTGCTCGCAAACTCCGGAACGGCGAAGCGGCCGACATACGCGCCCTCATCGGCTTTCCAAGTGAGTTCCGTGTGAGCCCCAGGAAGTCTAAAGCCCTCCGAACTAGCGCCGTTGTTCTCGGTGAAAACTTTTACTTCAACGGTCTCT
>JAIEOG010000218.1 GCA_019750655.1 bacterium | reverse complement strand
GATCTGCACCGCCCGACGCAGGCCCCTAAGACTTTGCGCGAGACCACGCGAAACGAAGACGCGATCTTCTCTACAGCTTTTTCGCCGGAGGGCCGGTACATGGCCGCAGGCACGCGGAAGGGAAACTTGCTGCTCTGGCGCATTGTCGCCGGCACGCCCGTGGAACTCACTCCTATTGGCGAAAAGCTCAAGCTCCGCAAAGACAAAGCAGCCCACCAGCTGAAGTTCTCCCCGCGCGGAGAAAAACTCTTGGTGCTGAACCACTTATCGGGGGCGTCCGGGCCTGAGGTTTTGGATATGGCGACGGGCAAGACCGTGACGGTTTTCAACTTCCGCAATAACCACAAAGACCTGATCCACTTTTTTGCAGGCGCGTTTGGCGACGAGAACACGGTGTTCTTATTATCGGAGAAAGAATTCGTCGTCGCGGATGCGAGCACGGGCGAAGAGCTTCGTCGGTACCGGTGGAACGCCGGCTTTAAATCCCTAACGGCAGCCCGCGATGGCAGCCGGATAGTGGTGGGCACGAAAGACGGCAGAGTCTTGGTTGTCTCCGCCGCATGGTTGCGAGAATCGCAAGCCGAAGCTCAGTAGTAGATCACCTGCGCAGGTTCGCGTGCGTTCGGGTCTTTGTCGGATAGATTGAAGTAAAGAACCTTGGCGCTCTTCCCGCTTTTATCGAACTGCACCACCAGTGCCGGGGCTTCCGCCACGACGAGCGAATCAGGATTTTCTCCTTTGTGGCCCGGCGTAATGCTGACGAAAAAAGATTTCCGACCCTCTCCTACTGCGAGAGGAACCGCATCGGGTTCATCCGCGGTTCCTCCCGTCTCACTAATCGCTTGGAAAAACGCACGGACATCTTCGTTCGCCGAAACAATCTTGGCGGCTGCGGCGGCATTGCAAGGGCCGGTGTGAGGCACGATTTTAGACTGCCGAGTCGACGGGTAGACTCGCGTGGGTTGAAATTCCCCACTCCCTAACGGTGCCAGGAGGTACCAGCGGAGATGGCGTTCTCCGACGGTAGTTTCGAATTCGATAAAACCAAGATACGTGTGGCTGACTTCCACGCGGGTTAGACTGAGCTGCTGTTCTGGCGGTTTTAGGAAAAAGAACCTCTGCAAGTAGGTGCGAGGCGACGGAGAATATTCTAAGTGGATACCGCCACCCAATGCGTAGACAGCGGCTTGCGGTTCACCGACGATCTTAAAGCCCTCAGGCGCAGCACGGCCCAGAAATGCCACAGCGTTGGCTTTAGAAACGCTTTTATCGACGGGGGGAATGTAAGCGTTGACTCGGACGACTTCGGGATCCGGGTGTGCTGCGACCAGGCCCGCATGCAACGCCGCGCCCGCGATGAGCGCGTAACAGACGGCGCGCGCATTGCCCGCTTGCACCGGGGACGAAAGCCCCAAAACCAGAACCAACCCAATTGCGAACTGCCGTTGCACCCAGCCCTCCGGAAAAGCGAGCACAATAAGACAAACGCAAACCGAGATCTAGTGTGGAGTTGCAGTAGAGATCGTTTGGAGAACGGGCGACACCGGCTTTTTCATCCTTCTGGATGGCGATTTGTACGGCGAAATTAGCGGATCAAGCTTTCGACGCTCGTGGTGGCTTTGAGCACTTCGGGATCGGTGCGCATCAGATCCCCGATTCGGGTCACTCCGTGGAGAATCGTCGTGTGATCTTTCCCGCCCATAAACTTACCGATTTCTGGGTACGACATCAGCAAGTGGCGGCGCATGAGATACATGCAGATTTGGCGCGGGATAGTGAGTTTGCGTGTGCGTTTTTCCGAGCGGATATCCGTCGTGCGCAGGTTGAATTGCAACGCCACGAGTTTCAAAATCGCGTCGGCGGTGAGCTCGTGTTTTACTTTCGGCGCAATATCTTTGAGCGTTTGCCGCGCGAGTGTTTCGGAAATCGGCACATCCGTTAGCGATGCGTAAGCTTGTAGACGGTGAAGCGAGCCTTCGAGCTCGCGGATATTCGTCGTGATGTGTGTGGCAATATATTGCGCGACACCATCGGGAAGCGGGATGTTTTCTTTCTCCGCTTTGTTTTTCAAAATCGCGATGCGTGTTTCGATTTCAGGTGGCTGTACGTCGGCAACCAAACCCCATTCGAAACGTGTTTGCAGGCGATTCTCCAGGCCCGCGATGTCTTTCGGGTAGCGGTCCGACGTGATGACGATCTGTTTGCGCGCTTCGTGCAGGTAATTGAACGTGTAGAAAAATTCTTCCTGCGTGCGTTCTTTGCCGGCGAGGAAATGCACATCATCGATGAGCAGCACATCGCAGCGGCTCCGGTATTTTTCCCGGAAATCCTTCATCCGATCGGTGCGGATTGCCTGGATGAGCTCGTTAGTAAAAGTTTCGCTCGTCAGGAACAAGATTTTTGCCGACGGGTTTTGCGAACAGATTGCATGCCCAATCGCGCGCAGAAGGTGCGTTTTTCCCAGCCCGGCGCCGCCGAAAATAAAGAGCGGGTTGTAGCAAAGTCCAGGCTGCTTCGAGACGGCTTGGCAAGCCGCGTGGGCAAACTGGTTCGACGAACCAATCACGAAAGTTTCAAAGCTGTATTGCGGGTCGAAAGGGTTGCGCCGGTCCCATTCCAGGGCGAGCGGTTCGGCTTCTACCGAGGGCGTTTGGGTAATCGACAGCTTCACCTGCGTTTGCGGCAGCTGGAGGTCCTGCAGCACTTGCCGGAGCGCGGGCAGGCATTTTTGCTCGAAGCCTTCTTTGGAAAACAGGTCTTGGAAGCGGAGTTCTAACGCGGTTTCAGAGTCGCCTTCGAAGGGGGTGGACTCGACGAGGGAATGGTAAACATGGGGAGGCAATGACTCCCTTAATTTCCCCCTAACCTTGTCCCAGACTGTATTTTCCATGGTGAACGAGCGAAAGATGCGTTAACACAGACCCTATTGGGTAACAGAAGCGGGTTACCTTTGGCAATGAAGCAGCGGCCGCGCCGCGTGCTGAGCCAGTAATTGACTTCAAAGACCCGCGATAATATGGTGCGCCCCTATGAAACGTACATACCAACCTAGCCGCGTGAAGCGTAAAAGAACCCACGGTTTCCGTCTGCGGATGCAGCGTAAAGATGGCCGCCTGGTTTTGTCGCGCCGTCGCCGTAAGGGACGTAAGCGCCTGACCGTTGCTGTCGGCGGTAAATGAGTTTTAGTTCGGATCAAGCATTTCCAAAGTCCGCCCGCCTTTTAAAGCGGTCGGATTTTTTCTTTGCGTCCTACGAACGTTTTCAAACCGAGCATTTCCGGTTTTTTTTCTCCCGTGCCGGCGAAGGCCGCATCGGCATTTCTCTATCTAAAAAGGTGATGAAAGCATCCGTGGCGCGCAACCGCGTGCGGCGCCTGGTGCGTGAAGTCTTCCGCGAGCGCCGTGAAGGCTTGCCCGGCATCGATTTGCACCTCGTCGGATTAAACGCTTTAAAGACGGATTGGAATTCTCTAAACAAAGAAGCAGTAGCTAAGGAATTTCAAGCGTGGGAAGCAGCCTCGACAAAGCATTGAGAGGCACTTTTCAGGGCGCCGTTTTAGGTGCCCGCGCCGCGATCCATACGCTGGTAGGTGAAGTGGGTTGCTGCCGTTTTGAGCCCACCTGCTCGGTCTATAGCCGAGAAGCGTTCGGGCGTTTTGGAATCACTAAGGCTTTCTGGTTATCGGCGCGGCGCCTTTGGCGCTGCCGGCCCGGAGGCGGATCGGGTTGGGATCCCGTGCCCCGTTAGGAAGGATTTATGCAAAGTCGCACCTGGTTAGCAGTCGCTCTGGCTTGTTTGGTTTGGTTCACCTATATGCGGTGGTTTGCGCCGCCGATGCCGGAACACACGGCCCAAACACAAACGGCCCCGGGACAGGCAGCCCCCGCGACGCTCGATCAGGGCTCAGGAGTTCCTGTAGCTGGGTCGGTACCGACTTCTCCGTTTGATGTCGACTTGGCCTTGCCAGCAACGGCGAGCATCGACACTAAGAACCTCCACATTGCTTTGAGTGATCGGGGTGGCAAGATCGCTTCCGTCGAAGTGCTCGACTACACAGCGACGCTCCAGAAAGACTCCCCGCACATTGCGAGCTTGAATGCGACCACCATGGTGCAGTCGCTAGGCACTTTCTTCTCCGAACCCGCGCTGGCGCAATTAGGTACGGGCGCTTACACGCGCACTCAAGCGGGAGCACAGACCGTCTTTCATAAGGATGTCGGCGACGTTCGCGTCACAAAGTCCTACCAATCGGCGGATGGAAATTACTTTCTCGATCACCTAGTCACCTTGCGTTTTCCCGCAGCAGGCCGGCGTGATTGGGGCTTTTTGTTGATGCCCGTGGGCGGCGAAGGGCTCGTTTACAAAGCAGACCACCCTCAAGATGCGTGGGAAGCTGTTGCTTACCAAAACGAAAAAATCGCGCGCAAAACTCTAGAAGCGTTGGAGCCCGGGCCGCAAGTGCACCAGGGTGACACGAAATGGGTCGCGTTTGGGAACCGCTATTTCACCAACGTTTTGGTGAATGAATCGTCGATAAACCCCGATGTTGTTTTCGATAAGAGCGGCGCATTTTCTGGCGTGTACATGAAGTTCCCGTTGGTCTTGAAAGAAGGCCAGCAGGAAATGGTTTTCAAATTCCGTATTTTCTCCGGCCCGAAAGAGTACTCGGAGCTTGCGAAAGTCCCAGGCCTCCGACAGCTGATCGATTACGGATTCTTCTCGTTCTTCGCTTTTCCGCTCTTGGAAGTGCTGCGTTTCTTCAACACCTTCCTGCACAACTTCGGTTGGTCGATCATTTTGCTGACGCTTTTGGTCCGCATCCTCTTCTACCCGCTTTCGCTCAAGAGCTATAAGTCGATGAAGGCGATGCAGAAGCTGCAGCCACAATTAAATGCTTTGAAAGAAAAGTATAAAGACGACACTGCAAAATTTGGCCAAGAGCAGATGGCTTTGTTCCGCCAACATAAGGTGAACCCGGCGGGCGGTTGCTTGCCATTGCTCATGCAATTCCCCGTTTTTGTCGCGCTTTATGCAGTTTTGCAAAACTCTATAGAGCTTTTCCACGCACCGTTTTTTGGTTGGATCCAGGATTTATCGTCGAAAGATCCGTTTTATGTATTCCCTGTTTTGATGGGCGTTTCGATGTTTGCACAACAGAAGATGACCCCTGTTGCTGGAATGGATCCCATGCAGCAGAAAATCTTGCTGCTTATGCCGGTGATTTTTTCGTTCATGATGTTAAACCTGCCTTCGGGGCTAACAATCTACATCTTTGTCAGCACTCTTCTGGGTATTGTGCAGCAGCTCCTGATGAACCGGGAGCCGGGTAAGGCGAAAGCCTTGCCTGCGACGTAATTTGCCAATCGATCGCAAACTCTTAGAAACGCACGACACGATTTTCGCATTAGCAACGGGCGCCCTGCCCTGTGCGGTTGCGATCGTGCGCGTTTCGGGGCCGTCGGCTTTTGAAATAGCGCGCAAACATTTCCGCGGTGGCGGAAACTGGGAGCCTCAGCGTGCGATGGCCTATGGTTCGTATGTTTCTTCTACTGGAGAAGAACTCGATCGCATCCTTTTACTCAGTTTTGTGGCGCCCCATTCGTTCACGGGTGAGCATGTGATTGAGATCCAGTGCCATGGATCCATAGCCGTGGTCTCTGCCATCGAACAAACCCTCGTGGAACACGGTTGCCGCGCAGCGCAAGCGGGCGAGTTTTCCTACCGCGCGTTCCAAAATGGGAAATTGGGAGCCACGGACCTCGAAAATCTGGGCGATCTTTTCAAGGCGCGCGATACCGCCGACCTAGGCCGACTCCAGGCCCGCAAAGACGCAGCGTTGCAGGTCGAAATCCACGCGGTGCGTGAGGAGTTGATCCGCCTTCAGGCGATTTTGGACACCGCGGTAGATTTTTCGGATGAGTATGGGAATGTCGTGGAGGCGGCGCGTCTACCGATGGCGCAGTCCGCCGAACGCTGTGCGGCCATTGCGGCGCGCTATGAGTTGTTTCGACAAGGTGCGCAATCGCCCCGCTTGGTCTTGACTGGGTGTCCCAATGCCGGGAAATCGTCGCTGTTTAACGCACTGCTCTGCCGCTACCGGGCTATCGTCCATGAAACAGCGGGTACAACGCGGGATGCCATCGAGGAAGATCTCGAGTTGGAAGGCCGGCGTTGGAAGCTGGTCGATACTGCAGGCCTGCGTGAAGGCGAGTCACTCATGGAACGCCAGGGCATCGAACAGAGCTATGACTTCCTGTCGGCCGCGAGCTTTTGGGTTCTGGTCGTGGATGGAACGCGGGGATTCACAGAATCGGAGCGCGATCTGCTGGCCCGCTTTGGCGGCAAACCGCACCTGATCGTGTGGAACAAAAAAGATCTTCCCGGTTTCCTCCCGCCGCCGGAACTAGACGATACGGTCGTCGCCGTTTCGGCTCTGGGTGGTCTGGGGTTGGAAGAGCTCGGGCAGATTTTGAAAACCCGGATCCGGCAGCTGGGATCCGCCACGGGTGTACTGCCTTCGCAAACTCAAGCAAGCCGCCTCCGGGTTTCGGCGAGTCTGCTTTCTGATCTCCAGAGCGATTTGGATAGGGGTGTTCCACCAGAAGTTCTGGGAGAGAAAAACCGAGCCATCTTGCGTTCCTTGGACTCCGTGGTAGGGGATGTCGGAGTCGAAGAAGTCCTCGATCGAGTTTTCGCAGAATTCTGCATTGGAAAGTGAGCGTTTGTTCCACGTGAAACAGTACGACGTCATTATTATTGGAGGCGGGCATGCCGGCATCGAAGCATCGCTCTCGTGTGCCCGGATGGGCCTCCAAACGGCGTTGCTCACTTTGGACCCGTCCAAGATCGGCGAGATGTCTTGCAACCCCTCCATCGGCGGAGTCGGCAAAGGACAGCTCGTTAAAGAACTCGATGCCCTCGGTGGGGAAATGGGCCGGACGGCAGATGCCACCGGCATCCAGTTCAAACGGTTGAACACCCGCAAAGGATCTGCCGTTCAGTCGTCCCGCTGCCAGTCGGACAAGAAGCAGTACGCCCTGAAAATGCAATCGGTCGTCGGCGGCCAAGAGCGACTGTCTGTCCTGAGCTGTGAGGTCAAAGAGATCCGCACCAAAGCCGGAGCAGTGGAAAGTGTCGTCATCGAATCGGGCGGAGTCCGCGAGACTTTAGAAACCCGGGCGGTCGTCGTCACCGCCGGTACCTTCATGCGCTCGCTCATGCACTGCGGGGAAGTGAAAGGCGAAGGCGGACGGTTTGGCGAAAAGAGTTCCGTAGGGCTGAGCGATTCACTTCGGGATCTGGGCTTTGCCGTCCAAAGGCTTAAGACCGGAACTCCGCCGCGGCTTATCGCCGAGTCTATCGACTTTTCCAAAATGGAAATCCAAGAAGGCGATGTCCCGCCCCGGCGTTTTAGTTTCTGGGACACGCGGATAGAGCTCCCCCAGGTTCCCTGCTACCTGACTTATTCCAATACCCGAGTGCACGGAGCGATTCGGGAGAATCTGAGCCGTTCGCCACTTTATAGTGGGCAAATCCAGGGGATCGGGCCGCGCTATTGCCCTTCCATCGAGGACAAAGTCGTCAAATTTCCTCAGAAAGAGCGCCACCCACTCTTTTTTGAACCCGAAGCGCTCGATTCTAACTGGATTTACCCCAATGGGATCTCCACAAGTCTTCCGGCAGATGTCCAAGAGGCTTTCGTCCGCGCCATCCCGGGCTGCGCTGAGGTGAAATTCGCGCGCTATGGCTACGCCGTCGAGTATGACTGCATCGACCCGCGGGGACTCTCCAAAAGCTTCGAGTCCCTCCAAGTCCGCGGGCTTTTCACCGCCGGACAGGTGAATGGGACCTCTGGATACGAAGAAGCCGCGGCCCAGGGGCTCTTTGCCGGGATCAATGCCGCCCTTTTCGCCAAAGGCGAAGCACCATTTCTGCTTTCCCGCGCGGAATCGTATCTGGGGGTGCTGATCGATGACCTCACCCACCATGGAGTGACAGAGCCCTACCGGATGTTCACTTCTCGGGCGGAATTCCGGCTTTCTCTGCGAGAGGACAACGCGGATCTGCGTTTGAGTCCCTATGCTCGAGCGCTGGGACTGCTTTCGGATGCCGATTTCGAGCGTTTTCAAGCGCGGCAGGAGCGGATCGACCGCTCGAAACAGATTTTGGCGAAGAAAATCCTCAAACCCACCCCTCAGATCGATGCGATCTTGGCTTCTTTGGGATCGAACCCGCTTTCTCAGCCACAGTTTCTAGCCCAGGTCCTAAAACGTCCCGAAGTCGGACTTTCAGACCTCTTTTCGATGCTTCCGGACCCTTTTCCAGTCGAATTGGACGCCGATACGGCCGAAACACTCGAAATCGAGGTCAAATATGAGGGCTATATCGAGCTTCAACGCGAACAAATCGAGCGCCTGCGCAAACTAGTAGGCACTCGCATCCCTGAAACGCTCGACTTCCGCAAGGTCGCGGGCCTTTCGTTCGAGCTACGGGACAAGCTGACCAAGCTCCGTCCCGGTTCTCTTGCGGACGCATCGGCGATTCCGGGCGTAACCCCCGCCGCCCTCACCGCTGTCTTGTTCCATATCCGCCAAAAGGAAGGCGCCAGTGCTTAAAGCCCAGTTTGCAGCCCATTCGGCTCTTTTACCTCCCGTTTCACCCGAAGAAGCCGAGCGCTACGACGCTTATTTCGCAGTTCTTCGAGAATGGAACGAGAATGTGAACCTCGTTTCCCGCAAATCCATCGATC
>JAIEOG010000245.1 GCA_019750655.1 bacterium | reverse complement strand
CCTCTTCCCCATACTGGCCATGGAGAATGGGGAAAACGACGTCGAATTCCTGAGCGGCTTGGCCGGTTTGCCCAGTGACCTCGAGACGGCCCTTGCGAGAAGGCGAGAGGTACGGCGCGAGCGTGACGCGCGGGCGTTGTGTGTTCAAAGCGATGCGGTCGGCGCGGAATTCGCCGGTGTAGTAATCCTTTTCGTCTTCGAGGTACCAGGTGCCGTCTTTAGCGACGCCCACTAGTACGGGGCTAAACTGGGTGCGGTCGAGCGCCCCGAGAATGCCTTTGGCGGAAATGAGGGAGATTTCGTGTTCGGCGGAACGGCCACCACAGAGAAGCAGAACTTTTTTCATGGCTTGATTATAGCGCCCGTACGCCTGCTAAGGGACTGGAAAAGGCGGCGTGGGTTTTCCACAGGCGGGCGCGTTTTTCCAGGTCTTCGATGACGTAGGCTCCGACGTTGATCCCATAGAGCTCGTTGATGTTGTTAATGCCGCCTGGACAGAAGACGTTAATCTCGAGGAGTTTGTCACCGACGATATCGGCGCCCACGAAATACAGACCATCCGCCACGAGGCGCGTTTGGATTGCTTCGGCAATGCTTTGTTCGACTTTGGTGAATTCAGCGGCTTTGCGTGTGCCGCCGACATGGATATTGCTGCGGATATCGCCCTTAGGAGAAATGCGCTTATAAATCGCTGCACGCCCATCAACAATGATTGGCGAGCCATTGAGCAAGAGCAGGCGCTTATCGCCCTTTTTCACTTCGGGGATGTATTCCTGCGCCATGACGTAGCCGTTTTTGCTCACAGCGGAAATGATCTGGTTGATGTTGATCTCGCGTGTGTTCTTTACGAAGAAAACATCCTGACCACCAAATCCAGAAAGCGGTTTGATGATGGCGGGCTTGCGCAGAGTGTGTAGAAATTCCTTAATCTTGTGAGTCGAGCGTGTGATGAGGGTGCGTGCACGGACTTCCGGGGGAAGGGTGCAGAGGTACATCTTGCTCGCCGCACGCGAGAGGCCTGCCGGATCATTTACGACGAGGACGCCCTGCTGCTTGAGCAAACGGCCAAATTCCAAAGCCGGGTTTTTGCGATCGCGCTCAGGATCGTTATCGTGCGGGTTGTAGCGCAAGAAGACGGCGTCAAACTTTGTAAGCACCACCTCTTCGCGTACCGCGGTCTCCCCTTGGAGGGATTCCAAAAATCCATGGCGGCTCGTGAAGGTGACATGCGCGGGGCTAATGGCCGTAGCGCGGATGTGCTGGTCTTCCGTGTAAGAAAAGCTGTTTACGGTCGTGTAAAAAACACGGTGGCCGCGGCGGTGCGCCTCGTACGCGAGGTGAGTAGTGGTGTAGTTCGGCAGCTGGTTATGTACCGAACGGACGACAAAGCAGATCTTCATGCGTGACCACCGCACTCTTGCCTAGGCCCCGGCCAAAGGAAAGGGGTTTGGGGCAAGGGTTTTAAGTATCCGTAACTATTGGCTTCGGGGCTGGTGGCCTAGAAGGAATGGCTCTTAACGATGGCTTCCAGAAGCTTCCGTGCCCGCGAATCAAACTCGATAAACTCAATCCCTACACCGACGGTCTTGCCGTTGCGCACCTGGTTGGCGATGCGGCACTTGGCGATGTCGAGGATTTGGTCTTGGTAGTAGTAAATCCGCAAAGCGCCTATGGCGTCGAGTGCTGGCAATTTGGCCGTGTCTTCCACGAGCGCGACGAAGCACCCCTGCACACTGAGCGTCTGGATTTCGGAAATGAAGGGGCTTTGGCCTGCGAACGACACTTCCACAGGCAAGTGCGTGTTCACGCGGCGGAAGCGGCGGTGCTCCGTGTAGGGTTTCGGGCGAATCGCTTGTGGGTCGTAAGGGAACGAAAGCGTGTAAGCCGTGCCTTGGCCTGGCGTGGATTGGATTTTCAATTCGCCGCCCTGGCGCTCGATGAGCGTTTTAGCGACGGCAAGTTCCAAGCTCTCCACCTGCAGACTGTTATCGTTCTGCGTGTCGGGGAAGAGAACGGCTTCGAGGCGCTCTTTTGGAATGCCCACGCCCGTATCCGAGCAAGTCAGCTCGACGCGGCTGGCGGCTAGACGCATGCTCAAAGTGAGTTTCCCACCTTGGGGCATTGTCTCGCTCGAGCGGCGGAAAAGGTTCAGCAAGACTTGTTGGAACGCGCCCGCATCCAACGCCAACATGCGCGAGGTATCGACCAGCACATTGAATTTGATGTGGCGGTTGCGCAGGTCTTTTTCGACCATTTCCACCGTCTCTAAAACGAGCTGCGAAACATCGACAGGTTGCAGGTTCAGTTTCGCGTGGGTGGCGAAAAACGAAAGGTTGCGCGCAAGACTGATGGCGCGTTCGGCGGCGGCAAGGGCGACATTCATCGCGCGGTAGCGGACCAACGTGTTTGTATTGGTCAGGCCGTAATCGAGTTCGCCGACAATCGTCCCTAAAACATTGCCTAGCTCGTGGCTCGCGGCTTTGCAGAAATGGTTGAGGCGCTCGTCATCCGGAAAGGATGGGCGCGGCTTTTCGATTTCAGGCGCTTTATTATCTTTTTTCTTGGCCGTGCTCATGCTCTTTACTCTTCGGCTGGGCGGGATTAGCTCTTGAACGTGTTTTCCATTTGGATTTTCGAGTGGTTCTTGCGCCTGTCGCGCTGTCTTTGGACGGTGCGCGTCGTGCGTAGGCCCGACGAAAAAGCGGGCCCTTTTCTTTACGCGCACTGGCATGGCGACGAGCTGCTCCTTGTCCCGACTTTTGCGGACGAGGGGTATGCGGTGATGTCGAGCCGCAGCAAAGACGGGGAAAAAATGGCAGGTCTGCTCCAACGCTTGGGTTACCAGGTCGTCCGAGGCTCTAGCAGCCGCGGCGGGGCAGGCGGCCTCAAAGGTTTGCTAGATGCGGTCCGCTCGGGACAGAGCGCTTGTTTCGCGGTCGATGGTCCACGAGGGCCCGTTCACCAAGTAAAGCCAGGGATTGTTTCGCTCGCACAATGGACGGGGCTGCCCGTTTACCCCATCGGCGTATTCGCCACGCGCAAGTGGTTCATCCCGCGCGCGTGGAACCAAGGCTATTACCCAAAACCGTTTTCTCGTGCGGTGATCTGGTTTGGAAACCCATTGCGATTTCCGGCGGAAGCTTCAGAAAAAGAAAAAGCCGCTTTCCGGGAGCGCTTGCGAGAATCTCTTCTCGATGCCCGTAAAGCGGCTGAAGAATACGCCCACTTAAAGCGGCGATTTACACTTCTGGAACAGCGACAAAGTCCAATAGGCTGATTTCGTCAAACCCTTGGTAAGCGCGGTTGTCTTTGATGATGAGCGGGCGCTTGATCAGGTTCGGATCTTTCAACATCAAGCGAATCGCTTCGTTTTTCGTCGTACGACGACGGCCGAGGTGGTTTTCGCGATACGTGGTGCTGCGCTGGTTGAGACTCGCGTAAATGTTTTCGGCTTTGATAACTTTTTCGAGAAGGCTGCGCGGTGGCGGCTCGTGGACAATATCTTTAACCAAGTAGCGAACGCCTTTTTTATTTAGAAAAGCTATCGCCTTCTTGCACTGTGTGCAGCTTTTCTTGGCGTACAAAACAATCTCACCCATCCGGCCTCCTCGCTGAAACGACAGAAGGGATAACATAAGGCTGCCAGTGTCACAAGGTATTCAATAGTCGAATGCGCATTGAGATTTTTCCGGAAATCCGGCAAGAGTGAGCCGTGATCCAAGACAAGTCCGTTATCCGCAAGAGCGACCAGTGGCAGGGACGCCGTTTCGCGTTCGCTGTGTGTGGTGGAATTGGCGCGGTCGAATCCGTCAAATCCATCCGCGAGCTGCGCCGCCATGGGGCTGATATAACAGCCTTTTTAACGCCATCAGCGCTGCGTTTTATTACCGAACTCAGCGTTTCGTGGGCGGCCGCAAAACCCGCGATTTGCCAGCCCGATGCGGCTGTTGAACACCTCGATCCATTCGATTGGGTGATCGTTGCACCGACGACTTTGAACACACTCGCCGCGTGTGCCAATGGGTTAACAGAAAATGCGGTTACGCTATTGGCAGCTAGCCAACTCGGCCGGCGCGGGCGCATCGCATTTGTTCCAGCGATGAACGCGCAGTTGAGTGCGCACCCGTTGTACGCGGAATACCGCGCGCGTCTGCAGTCTTGGGGCGCGGATTTTTACCCCAGCGCTGAGGAAGAGGGGCGTTTCAAAATGCCCGCTCCAGAAGCGTTGGCCAGCTGGTTATTGGAGTTAACAAATGCCCGTTGAACTTACGATCGAACACGTCAACCTAACCGGCCAAGGGGTCGGGAAGGATGCCGAAGGGAATCTTTATTTTGTCGAAGGCGCATTGCCTGGTGATCGAGTTCTTGCCCAACCGGAGAGCGAAAAAGGCCGGTACCGTGACGCTGCTCTCGTGCAGGTTGTGCAACCGTCCCCGGAGCGCGTGGACTCTGTTTGCCCCGTGTTTGGAAAATGCGGCGGCTGCGATTGGTTGGATTGGGATTACGCTTCGCAGGTGCGCGGCAAGGAGAAAATGCTGCAACATGTTTTGGGCCGTTCGAACTGGGAACCAAAACGTTTCTTGCCGTCGATTGCTGCCGAACAGCCCTTGGGCTACCGCAACCGCATTCAATTGCGGGCCGAGGGAAAAAAACTCGGTTTCTACCGCAAGCGTTCTCACGATATCGTCGATATCGAAAACTGCGCTGTGGCCGATCCACGCCTGAATGAGGCGCTTACTCAATTGCGCGGAGAGGGGCCTTTCGCACAACCGACCAAGATCGAGTTGGCCGTGGGCGACGAGGGAAAAGTAGAGCGCTTGGACAATAGCCCGCATGCCGCCGCAGGGTTTGCGCAAGTCCACTCCCGCCAGAACAACCTTCTGCGTGAGATGGTCCGCGATATCGTGCAGCGTGCGGGTGCAAAGACTGTTTTAGAGCTCTTCGCTGGCAACGGGAACCTCACGATGGGATACGCCGAGCATGTAGAGAGGCTTTTTGCGGTGGATTCTTCAGCTCCCGCTTTGGAGGCCGCGCGTGCGGCTTGGAAGGGACGCTCGCAGCCGAAAGCCGCTTTCTTGGAGGCCCGCGTCGACAAGCGCTTAGTGCGGCGCTTGCCGGGAGATTTTCGCGAACATTATGATACACTTTTGTTGGATCCCCCACGCTCAGGGACGCAAGAGTGTCTGGGATCTTTTCTTCACGATAACTTGAAAACCATCGTCTATGTTTCTTGCTCGCCGGTGGCTTTCACGAAAGACGTGCAATGCTTAGAGGCGGCGGGATTCCAACTCGAACAAGTTCAAATCATCGATATGTTCCCGCACACGCGGCATATCGAGTTTGTTTCTTGGTTCTCGCGCTCTGCCTAAGCTTTCCTGCCCGTGGGGAAGTTAGTTCGCTCCCGGGAACGGTCGCTGAAGTCACCACCGATGTAGAATTGCGCAAAAACCCCGATCGATCGGCAGAAAGCCACGGTCTTTTGCCCAAGGGCACCTTTGTGCGCGTGCTCGGCGAAGTCCAGGATCGCTTCGTGAACATCGAAGTCGAATTGGAAAATGGGGTGATGGAAGGTTGGGTTCCGGAGAATTCTGTGAGTGCAGGGGATTTGAGCGATTCGCCTCGCGGCCTTCGGCCACGCCCGGAAACGCTTACAGCGCAAGAACCCGACGAAGCCGCGCCTCCTCCCGTAAAAGGGAAAAAACGCAGAAGCCGTCGCGTGCCGGAGGATGAAGAGATCCTCATGCGCCGTAAGACATCGTTCTTCTACGGCGCCGCAGCCGCTGTGAACTACGCCTTCATCAATGCCAGTGACGGCACGCAGTTCACGGGGATGGGCTTTGGGGTCGGCGGGCACATTGGGTTTTTCGCCGATAAAGACATTCCGATGCGTTTAGAAATCGGTTACCTCGATATCGGAGGTATCGACGACACCGCTCGCCAAGTGCATTTTGGTTTCATCGAAGCGGGCGTCTCCGTCGCGTACCAATCGAATGGGCTCGAAATTTTTGCCAAGGCACTCTGGGCCTTCACTGCCAATATTTCGAATCTTCCTACGAACCTCAATAACACCAGTCTTCCGATGTCGGCTTATGGGGGCCCTTGGCTCGGGGCAGGGGCGGGTTACCGCTGGGAGCTTTCTCAGCTGCTGAGTCTCACGGCACGAGGAGGGTACCAGTTCGCCCTCATGTCCAATACCTTCAGCTACCATGTGATTGGCGCTCAGTTCTTATTCGATATCCGCGGCTAAAGATTGTAGGGTTTAACCCATTGAAAACACTGTGTTTTATACCGTATTCACCACGTGTGCGTAAGGCGTTTACACGGGGCTATTCCGGGGCTTGGAAAATCTCAGTCGAATCAAGGGCCGGAGACTGGCACATACGCTGCAATTCATAGAAGACAGAACGCATCGTGAAACACTCTTAGTCCGACACCTTGGTTTCAAAACGCTTCTTCTTGTTTCTCAACGAACTGTCACTTCACTTCACTTAGGGCCCCTTCGGGGGCCCTTTTTTTTTGGCTGCGGTTTCGAGCTTCTCGACGCATTCCCGAACTTCAGAGAGCGTGGGTTGCGCAGAGAGGGCACAACCCGTATCAAAGAGCGCTTGCTCTGGCGCCGATATTCCAGAAATGCGTGAGGCTCCTCCACCCGTGGCTACCCAGAAGAGAGACCCCGTCTCGTCTTTCTCCCGCGCGCTGCGTGCCCAAACGCCCGTGGAAACATCCGGAGCGATGCGAGTCACCGAAAAACCACGGCGTACGAGATAGGCCACCGCAGGTTCGAAGGCCGCCGCTGTTTCTCCTATGAATAAAACGTGGGGCGCCTGATCGCCTGCGGAGTAAGCCCAATGATCCCCACCTGAAATCCCTGCATTCCAGCAGCCCGCACCAAAGGCCAGGCTTTCATGCACGCCCGTCCAGAGGTTTTCGCGTATGCCGTCCCAGAACCAAAGGAGGCTTGGTAAAAGTGTTCCGGAGCGTGTGAAAAAAAAGCGGACTTGTTTGCCCTGTGCGGGCAAGAGAGCGACGGGTTCCCGAGTTTCGCCAGCGGCGCGTGGGACTGCCAAGGGGCTGATGAGGCTTCCGTTTTCCCCGAGGCGCCACGCCATGAAGCGTGTTTCGCCAAACCTTTCCTCGATCACAGCCACGAGGTGTTCGCGTTTTGGATCGATACGAAAGTCGCGGATCTTGAGTCCTGGCAAAGAAAGTGGGCGAGGTGCTTTGCCTGTTTGCCACGCGGCTGTTTGTAAACGCGGAGCGCCGGCGGGAGTGGCGCTTAGCGAAAGCAGATTTTTTCCACTACGCGAAAAAAAGACGGCAGAACCAGCGGCTGTTTGCCCGGCGGGCGAAAGCTTTCCAGTGGTGGCCTCCCAGAGAAAAAGCTCTCCTTCTGCAGACCGCAAAACTGTTTTGTCGCCGGCCCCGAAAACATCCGCTACTTCGAGCGGCGTATTCAATTCTGCTTTGGTCTGTGTCGCCGGCGAAGTGAGATCCCAGCGCAGAAGGTGAGAAGCGCCTTCCGCTGTTCGGCCTACGAGAAAGAGATCGCCCCCCCAAACGGCGTGGCCTGCGTGCACTTTGCTCGCAAGCGGAACTCGCCGAGGAGTACCCACTGGTTGGTCCAAAATCCACGCGGAGGAAGTAGCGCCTTCTTCTGTGTGCAAAGCGAGCTTGCCGGATTCGGAGCTAGCGAATCCGTCGAGCTTTTCGAGGTGGGAAACAGGGGCTGCCGGCTGGAGTGCGGTCCTCTGAAAAACGAGTTCCGCCTCAGGGCCGGTCGTGCGGAGGTAATAAACGCCGTCCGGAATCGCGGCTGGCCGGTGCGCCTGGGGAAACTGGAAGAGTCTGTCCAAAGCCAAGCCGGTCGGGCACGCGGCGGGCTGGTCCGCAGGCGGGCCATTCGGCTTCTTGGAAGTATTCTCCCCGCCTTTTCCCGCGGCTTTTCCGCGTGGCGGCAACGGGGTTTGGCTTTTAGAAGGAGGCTGGACACCCTCCGTCCGGCGGTGTTTTTTGACGGTTTCGGCCGAAGAAGAAAAAACTAGCAGCGCACTGGTCAAAACGAGAAAAATGCCCATATTTAGGTAAGGTTATTCAGCCCGAGGTAGGAATGCTAGATAAAGATCTCTACGAAATTCTGGGAGTTAAGAAGGGCGCGACGGACAGTGAGATCCGCAAAGCGTTCTTGAAACTCGCCAAAAAATACCACCCCGACGTCAACCAAGGCGATAAAGCCGCTGAGCAGAAATTCAAAGAAGTGAATTTCGCCCACGAAGTTTTGAAGGATAAGGCCAAACGGGCCCAATACGATCAGATGCGCGCAGGCGGGCCTTTTGGCGCAGGTGCGGGCGGCGGCGGCGGACGGCAGTGGCGCCCCGAAGCCGGCGGCAACCAGTTTAGTTACGAGGCGTTTAGCGACTTTGGCCTGGGCGATCTATTCCAGGAGATTTTCGGCGGCGGCGGTTTCGGCCGTGGCGGAATGGGAGGCATGGGCGGCGCAGCTGGCAGGGCCGGCGGCCGACGTGGTTTCGCCGAACGCGGGCATGATCAGGAAACATCTGTCCAAGTTTCGTTCAAAGAAGCCGCTCGCGGCGCGGAGAAAACCTTGGAGTTCTCCGACGGCCGCCGTCTGACGGTAAAAGTCCCTGCCGGTGTTGAAACGGGTTCGAAGATGAAACTCTCGGGCCAGGGGTCCCCAGGGGCCAATGGCGGCCCGGCAGGCGATCTCGTTAT